>JADLER010000215.1 GCA_020846025.1 Bacteroidia bacterium
GTTGTTGACGTATTAGCACAGGTTAAGGTTCTTGATGGACCTGCATTGGCTGTTGGAATAGGATTTACAGTTAAAACTCTTGTAGCCGTATTTGTACAACCTTGGACTGAAGTAACCGTTGCCGTATAAGTGATATTTCCAGTACTCGTTGGTGTTGCTCCAATCGTTGTTCCAGTACTTCCAGAAAGACCATTTCCTGATGAGCCAGTCCAAGTATATGTGCTAGCGCCACTTCCAGTAAATGTTACTGAACTACCTAAACAAATAGAATTGGTAGCGGTAATTGATGGAGTTGGTCTTGGGTGAATTGAAATTGAAAATGTTTGAGCTGCACTATTACAACCATTTTGTGTTGCAGTAACGGTAAATATACCCGTAGTAGAAGCTGTAACAGTAGGAGCGGTATAACTAGCTATATTGGAAGTTCCAGTTGCAGCAACACCTATTGCAGTATTACTATTTGACCAATTAATAGAACCCCCTGAAGGTGTTGTTGTAAAATTAGTTGCAGGAACTGTACTACCAGAACAAGCAGTTTTGCTAGGAACAGCTGTAACTACTGGCGTTGCAGGAACTGTAAAAACATAATATCCATGAACTGGGGCACATATTCCATTATTAAATGTATAAGTTAAAGTATAGGTTGTACCAGCAGGCATTAATGAAGGATCAATAAAAGCCCAACCTTCATTCGAATCATATAAACCAGAAGCCCCAGAAACAGGCGAAATAGAATAAGTACCTGTTCCTATAAATGTATTTGCAGGCACACTTAAGGTAAAACAACCTGGAGTTGAAGTATTCCAAGTAACAGGACCTGCATAATCTATAGAAGGGTCCCAACAATTTTTTAGACTTACGGTTGTTGGGCCAACTGCACCTGTATTACAAAAGGTAACATCATGTGGATCTGCTGGATCTAACATCCCGATATACCACGTTAAGTTATTTCCTGGAGCTACGCCTCCTGAACCAATTGAATTGGGACAAGAGGGGCAAAGTGTATAAATAGAAGCTCCCGCTTCAAATATTTCGGTACTTCCATTTGAATTTAAATTAGATGTATAAGGATCATAATTAATGCCTATACAAGGCGTAATCTGATCAGTATAAGGATTATAAGGGAATCCTGCTGGTGTTAAATTTGGTGGAATAATCCATAATGGATCATTACATGCTACGGTACTACCAGATGGCACATTACTTAAATCAGAATCTAACAGAGCCTCCATTGTAAAAGTGCTAGGAGGACAAGTAATCGAACAATCGGTTGATGCCCCCCCCGTTTGTGTAATGGAAATATAGCCAGGTATTCCAGGCGGAGAAGTAATCCCTGAATAATTTGTTATTAATATAATATAATAAGCTCCGGCACCTGGTGAGTTTATAGTCATAGTTTCAGTAGATGCTGCACTAAAACTACAATCTTCAACCATTAATGCAGACAAATTCCCACAATTATTTGGTGAAGAAAAGGGCCCCCAGCAAATAAAATCAACGTCAATACCACCTCCTGTACCATCAGCATTTACAGTTTGACTTAAACTAAAAGTCATTACACCAGCCGAGGATGTTTTAACAAAGAACCAAGATGGATTAGGTGTTTGAAGTAAACAATCATAATAAGGCCCAGCTTGAGCTGTACTACCATTTGAAACGTTAGGATAAACAAAAGGAGAGCCCACAGCTGTACAAAAAGGAGTTGCTTGTTCACAAATATTACCTTGAGAAAACATGATAGAATTCACAAAAAATAAAACAACAAAAATTGATAATAGATTTTTCTTCATTTCTTAAAATTTTAATGATTAGAATTTAGCTCTATATGCTTCTTTTAGAATACTGATATGATTCTTGAAATATTGATTTGTAAGATTATCATACTCCACAAAACTCATCCCTTTCTGATATTTAGGAAAATCTGATGGTAATTCATTCAATGTTATCATTCTAAGATATTCCTCTTTTTTTCCTAAATATGAATCATTCTCGTCAATTGCTTTATAATTAGAAGTTCCAACTCTTGAACTAGAGGTTACTTGTTTAGTTTTTAAGGCATTCTTTTTCTCTGCATACTTTTTTTGCGCCACTTGTTCTAAAGTAGAATTATTGTTTGTTATACGCTTCTCTTGCGAATACAATTTGGTTGAAAAAGTTATTGACATCAAAATGATAGCCAAGGCATAAATTATTTTCATAATCTGATAAATAATGATTTATAAAGGACAAAAATAAACTTTTTTTGGATAAACAATTAAATGTACTGTTAAAAACAATCTTGTATAATTACTGAAAAGATTAATAAAACTACTAATTTTAATCGTAGAATCAATAACAAAAGCATTTTTTCAGTCATTTCTACATAACTAAAACGAAAAAGTAACTTTAGAATTACTTATATAAAAATAGTATTATTTTTAAGTTATTATTTGATTCCTATCAAATTTTTAAGTAGTGTGCCTTCAAATCTTAAAAACTCTTATCTCGGAAAAACCGCTAACTTTGTTCTTTAACATTTACATTTACCACAAAATGTGCGGAATTGCTGGCATTGTAGCTAAAAACAAACAAAAACCATATAAAAACATGATATGGGCTATGAGTCGTAGCATGAAACACCGTGGTCCAGATGGTGAGGGTTTTGTTTTTGTAAATGACTCAAATGTTGAAATTGCATATACAGAAGACGCACCAAAATGTAATTTAAAAAGTACTTCGTTTAAATTTAATCCTTTAAAGTCAATTGATGAATGTAATCCGCATCCAATGATTACGTTAGCACATCGCCGTTTATCTATTATTGATTTATCAGAATCAGGTCATCAGCCTATGTGTGATTTAAATGCCAACATCTGGATTACTTTTAATGGCGAAATTTATAATTACATTGAAATTAGAAATGAATTAAAACAAAAGGGTTATGTTTTTGTTACGCAAACTGATACTGAAGTTGTAATAAACGCTTATAAAGAATGGGGAGATAATTGCGTGAATTACTTTAATGGTATGTTTGCTTTTGCTATTTATGACGCCTCTAAAAATATCTTATTCTGTGCCAGAGACCGAGCAGGGGTAAAACCTTTTTATTATTCTAATTCCCAAGATGAGTTTGCTTTTGCGAGTGAGCATAAAGCCTTTATAAAATCGGGGTTAATCCCTTTTTCTATCAATGAACAAGAACAATATGATTTTATCATTCATGGAAACTTAGAAAACAGAGAACAAAGTTTATTTAACGGTATATTTGAATTAAAACCCGCTCATTATTTAATTTACAATGTAACTTCACATCAATTCACCACTCGATCTTATTTTAATTTTGATATAAAAGAAACTAACCATTTATCAGAAAAAGAGATTATTCAAACCATTGAAGAAAAATTAATAAAATCAATAGAGTTAAGATTGCGAAGCGATGTAGAAGTTGGTTCCTGCTTAAGTGGAGGGCTTGACAGTAGCATTATAGCTTGTCTCTCTAAGAGATTACAACCTAAAAAAAGAATGAATCTTTTTTCAGTAATATTTCCTAACGAATCATTTAACGAAAGTAATTATGCTCAGTTAGTTGCTCATCATGTAAATGGTTATTGGCACACCATCACACCTACTGCCCATGATTTTTTAAAAGAGATTGAACAAGTAAATTATTTTCAAGACTTACCAATTTGGAGCACAAGCACCTACTCTCAACATAAAGTTATGCAACTTGCCAGTAACCATCAAATAAAAGTAGTATTAGATGGACAAGGCGCTGATGAGCTTTTTGCTGGATATGCCCATCATTTTATAGCTTTAAATAAAGAACAATTTAGTTTGAAACAACTTAATGAAGCAAGACAAACTATTCCAAACATCTATTCATTATTTACCAAACAACTCATCAAAGATACTTTAAAGTTAGACTATGATTACAGTGCATACTTAAATAAAGAAAAAACATCATTATATAAAAGTACGCATCAAGCAATAGCATCTAATTTAAATAAACAGTTATTAGCTGATTATCAAGGTAAATTAAAATCATTTCTTAAATGCGAAGATCGTTGTAGTATGGCATTTGGCATTGAAAGCAGGGTTCCGTTTTCTGATGATATTGAACTATTTAATTATATCTTCTCTATTAAAGGAAACTTAAAAATACAACATGGTATTTCTAAATATCTGTTGCGTGAAGCAACAAAAACAATACTCCCACAACAGATTTATAAACGGAAAGATAAAATAGGTTTTGACACACCAATAAAATCATGGTTATTACCAAACAAACATCAAGTACTAGAAACGATTGCACAAAATGAATTCGTAAATATTTCAACCCTTCAAAGTCATTTTGAGAAATTACTCATCAATAAACCCAACTTTATATTACGCTTGTACTCATTTTCAATATGGAAAAACGTTTTTAATTCGTTATAATTTATACCTATTTCGTCTTTAAAATATTAAAATTTATCTAAATCGTATTTGTTCCTACAATAACAACGGATTTGTTAAATTTTTCCCAATTTATTACAAAAATCCATTTGGTGAAATATGATTACCAATGAGTTAAAATATATTTTGCGTTACTATAAATTTTGTAAAACAATTTTTTTAACTATAATATTGTAATGGTTAGAATTGATTCTTTTTAAGAAAACATTTTAATCTAAAAAAAAGGGGGCAACCCTCTAAAAGTAGATAAAAGTATTTTTTAGAATTGTATAATTAAAATAAAGTAAAAGAAAATGAAACAACTTATTAAAACCACTACATCTGTTTTATTTGTATTTGTATTTAGCTGTTTGCCATTTATGAATTTGGCTCAAACACCTACCGACAATCATCACTTACATAAAAGTAGCGATGGAGGTAATATAGATGCGTTTTACCTACCTTATGATTATGATGCCGACTCACTAATTGGATTTGATGAAGCAGCTGCTTGGCAACAAGCTGAAATGAATAGCCCTGAATTATGGGCTCAGCAAAGATTGGTGGCTGTTTTAAAACGTAATTTCATAGATTTTAAATATGGATTCAAAACTGTACCTACTAATCCTACCGTACAAGCTCCTTGTACAAATGCTGATTTTGAAACTGGTACATTAACTGGATGGACTGCAACTCAAGGCCCCAATAATAATTCATTAACTATGGCTGGATGTTGTCCTAACCCTACATCACAAGCTGTAATAGTAGGCCCTGGTAATGATCCAAATGTAGGTGCGGCGGTTCCTATGGTTCCTCCAGGTGGTGGTAATTTTGCCTGTCGTTTAGGTCAAACTACAACAGGCGGAATGTCATATAGATTAAGCCAAACTTTTACGGTTACTGCTGCAAATTCTGTGTTTATTTATAAATATGCCGTAATACTTCAAGATGGGACACATAGTTGTTCTGAGCAACCATTTTTTAATATTCGATTTGAAACATGTAATAACGTAGCCATACCTTGTGGTCAATACCAAGTTTCTGCCTATGGATCGGGGTGTAGTAGTGGTGATCCTAGTTTTGTAACAAGTGGCGCTTGGAGATACAAGACATGGCAAACTCGTTCTTTTGATTTATCCGCTTACATAGGACAGTGTGTAACCATCGAATTTACGGTTGGTGGTTGTGTAGCTTCTCAAGGTGCGCACCCTGGCTATGTGTATATAGATTGTTCTTGTCAACCAATGACTTTAAACCTGAATGGAACAGATATTCCAGTTGGACAAACGACCACTAACATGTGTGCTTCTGTAACAAATACATTATGTGCGCCTCCTGGGTTTACTTCCTACAGTTGGACTGGACCTGGTGTTACAGGTCAAACCAATCAATGTATTACAACAAGTACTTCGGGTACATATTCAGTTACCTTGGGTATGGCAGGCTCAAGCTGTAACTCTCCAGTTTTATATTCAAACTTTAATATCGTTCCAAAACCAATAGCCGATTTTACTTTTACAACTACAGCTTGTCAAAGTACTTTTAGCGTTCCGTTTACGGACGGTTCTAGTGTAAATGGAGGTCCGGCATTAACGAATTGGTATTGGGATTTTGATGGTAATGGTTCAGTTGAAAACACCAATCAAAGCCCTACTAATACGTACACCGCACCAGGAACTTATAGTGTAGAATTAAAGGTTTCAAATGGAGGTTGTACTGATAGTATTACTAAAACAGTTATTGTGTCGCCAAATATCGCCGCATCCTTTACAAGTGCCTCTGGTTGTATAGGTACTGCAACTAATTTTACAGCAACTAGCACCCCTACTACTGGTATTATTGGGCACACCTGGAACTTTGGTGATGGTTCTCCTAATGGTAGTGGTACTAACGTTTCTCATACTTATACCACTTCGGGTACTAAAATTGTTTCTTATACCGTTACTAACTCGGGTGGATGTAGTAGCACTTTTACTCAAGCTGTTACAGTTAATCCTAGTCCTGTTATGGCTATTACTGGAACCAGTGTCTGCTTAAATCAA
>JADLER010000216.1 GCA_020846025.1 Bacteroidia bacterium
TACTAGGTTCGTCTAAAATATATAAGCTGCCTACTGAACTACTACCTAATGAAGTTGCTAAGTTAATACGTTGACTTTCGCCACCGCTTAATGTATTAGCTACTCTGTTTAAACTCAAATATCCTAATCCAACATCTAATAAAAATTGTAAACGACTATTGATTTCAATTAATAAACGTTTAGCAATATTTTGCTCATGTTCACTGAGTTTTAATGATTTAAAAAATGCTGCAATTTCAGTAATAGGCATAAGTACTAGTTCAGAAATCCCTTTGTTATTTACCTTTACATAGTTGGCATCTTTTCTAAGGCGTGTTCCTTGACACTCAGGACAATTGGTTTTTCCTCTGTATCTAGCCAACAACACACGATACTGGATTTTATAACTTTCCTTTTCTAAGTTTTTAAAAAAAGCATTTATTCCCTCAAAATATGAATTGCCTTCCCACAAACAATTATATTGAGTCTTACTGAGTTGAGCAATTGGTTTATGAATTGGGAAATCGAATTTATGAGCTTGTTTAATTAGTTGATTTTTGTAATAACTCATTGTTTCACCATTCCAACACACAATGGCATTTTCGTAAACAGATAAACTTTTGTTAGGTATAACCAAATCAGGATCAATACCAATGATGCTACCAAAGCCTTCGCAAGTTTTACAAGCTCCTACTGGATTATTAAAACTAAAAAAGTTAAGGTCAGGTTCTTCAAAAGTGATCCCATCTGCTTCAAATAAATTAGAAAATTGATGTGTTTGATACGTTTTGTCTTCTAGTTCTATAAATACTTCACACACTCCATTTCCTTCGTTGTAGGCAATTTGAATACTATCAGCTAATCTGTTTTGAAAATCTTCGTCGGTTTGTGAGGTGATGATTCTATCAATAAGCAAAAAGATAGTATCGTTTTTTTTATATTTCTTAGTTTCTAATTCTGTAATTTTTTTTACATCATTATTGATTAAGACTCTCGAAAAACCTTGTTGATTCAGTAATTCAAGGTGTTTGTCAAGTGTTTTGTCCTTTGGCACTTGAATTTTAGATAGTATCAAGCATTTAGTTGATAGTGGCAAATCGTTAATAAAATCTACTACATCACTCACGCGGTGTCGTTTTACTTGCTTGCCCGAAATGGGGCTATAGGTTTTTCCAATGCGAGCATATAAAAGTTTAAGATAGTCGTATATTTCGGTAGTGGTACCTACAGTACTTCTTGGATTTCGAGAAGTTACTTTTTGTTCGATGGCAATAGCAGGAGAAATGCCTTTAATATAATCTACTTTTGGTTTTTCGAGTCGTCCTAAAAATTGACGAGCATAGGCTGATAAACTTTCAACATAGCGTCTTTGCCCTTCTGCATATAGTGTATCGAATGCTAAAGAGGATTTTCCACTACCACTTAATCCAGTAATGACAATAAATTTATTACGAGGTAAAGCTACATCTAGTCCTTTTAAGTTGTGCATGTGAGCACCTTTTATAATGATATATTCTTTAGGATTGAGTTTTGAAATATCGGACATTGTGTGTGTTATATAACCTTGATTTTAAAAATGTGGAAATTACAAAATTAAGTTCAATTAAAAATGTTTTTAGTGGCTTGAAAAAACATTTTGTAATAATCTTTTGATTATTTAAAACTATACATTTTCAATCTATCCAGCCGTAATGATTTTTGGGAGACTATATAATTTAACATCAATAAAATTTCATTATTACAAATGTATTTTAACAAATCTCTCTTATATTTGACTTATTAAAAAAAGGCTGAAATGATTATAAGGAGTAAAGCGCCATTACGAATAGGTTTAGCAGGTGGGGGAACTGATGTGTCACCATTTAGTGATATTTATGGAGGAGCAATTTTAAATGCTACAATAGATTTGTATGCCTATGCTAGTTTAGAACCTTTAGATAATGGAAAAATTGAGTTTTGTATTGATGGCACTGATAAATATTGTACACTTAGTTCTACAAATGAGTTAGAACTAATAGAAGGATTTGAATTATTTATTGGTGTGTATAATAGAATTGTAAAACAATTTATGTTATCTCCGCTTTCATTTCGTTTAACTTCTTATATCGAAGCACCTCAAGGTTCTGGCTTAGGAACATCATCTACCATTGTAGTTTCACTCATTGGTGCATTTGTTGAATGGTTAAAGTTGCCTTTAGGAAAATATGATATTGCTAAACTAGCATATGAGATTGAGCGTATTGATTTAGGTATGAGCGGTGGTAAGCAAGACCAATATGCAGCAACCTTTGGTGGAATAAATTTTATGGAGTTTTTGTCTAATGATAAAGTCATTGTTAATCCATTACAGCTAAAAGATGAAATTAAAAATGAATTAGAATTTAATTTGTTGTTATACTTTACTTCTACCCAACGCCTATCAGCTACAATTATTAATGAGCAAGTTAAAAATGTAAAAGAGAAAAATGAAAAATCGTTAGAAGCGATGCATCATTTAAAGGAACAAGCACAGCAAATGAAAGATAGTCTGTTGCGTGGAGAGTTACATAGAATAGGGGAGATTTTGCATTTTGGTTGGATAAATAAAAAGCAAATGGCTCAGTCTATAAGCAATAATTTAATAGATACTATTTATTCAACGGCAATGCAAAATGGAGCAACTGGAGGTAAAATATCTGGAGCTGGTGGTGGTGGTTTTATGTTTTTTTATTGTCCTCAAGTTACCAAAAACAAAGTAGCCATGGCAATCGAAAAGATTGGTGGTAGAGTGCAATCCTTTAAGTTTACAACACAGGGCTTAACTACGTGGACAAGTCTATAATTATAATATTAGATAGAGCGGAACCGATTAAATTGTTCCGCTCAATATAACATTATGTAACGCTTGTTGATTAATTTAAACTTGATAGCATCTTATTATTTTCTATTTAAAATAACGTACAACTCAATTTGAGAAAGACAGGATAATAAATTATAATTAGATTGTAATATTAAATCGTCTTTAATAAGTTTATCTAAAGTGCTTGGTAATTTTTTATTTGCCTCACACAATGAATTATATTTATTGATTAAACCAGATAATTTAAATACAATTAATTCACCTTCTTGTCCACTGTTAAAATTATCAGAAAGCCTAGATTCATCAATCCATTGATTTGTATTTTCAAAATTAGTTGGAATTGTATTTTGCTCTAACGCATCAAAAATAATCATGCTCTTAATCTTACCACAAGTTATTTCGATTTCATTTGAAAGATTGATTAATTCACCTTTTTTTTGAGATTCATTATCTTTAATTGCTTTTAATTTTAGCATTAATTCTTCATTTTGCAAATAATGATATGTTTTTGCAATATACATTGATGTATTTGATTTTAAGCTTGTTTGTAAGAAAAATAATCCAGCTACAATAATTAAGATAAGAGTTGTTGTAATAGTGTTTACCTTATTTATTGGATTTTTGATACCATTAAAAAAGTATAAAGGGATAAATATTAAACCAAAAATACCTAATGTAAAAAACCATAATGTGATCGCTCCAGGCCAATGCATAACTTTAAATAAACTGTATGTACAGAATAAAATCCCATTCAGTACCCCAATACCTAATACTAATTTATTTTTACTTTCAGTTGTTTCATTTTTCTTAAATAAAAACAAAAGGGGAAGATACAATAAAGCACCTATAGCTAATCCTAATAAAATAAGGATTGATGCTCCGGGCCAATGCATAAATTTAAAAAATGAACCAATTATAAAAAACGTAGCAGATGTAATTCCGCTATTAATCATTATCTTTTTCATGGTGTAATAATTTTTATAGGTTAATAATAGGAGAGTTTCTTCTTCAATTTCCAATAATGAATCATTATAAAATGTTTTAATGGTTTCTTGATAAAAGCTCTCGAAGTCTCCGTTTTCTTCGAGATTGTTTTCAATGATACAGCAGATATGATCTATTAGGTTTGCTTGTAGGCTTTCCATTTCAACGCCACGTGCACTAATGTCGTTGATAATATACTCTAGTTGTTGATCACTGAGTTGATACATGCTTAGACATTTTTAGGTTTAATGTCTAATAAAAATTTCATAGTTTCCATAAAATCCGATATTTCACTTATTTTTTCTTTAGTTTTATTTTTACCACTTGGGCTTAAACGATAGTATTTTCTAACGCGTTTACCAATAAATTCAGTTTCAGTTGTTACTAATCCTTCACTTTCTAAACTATGTAATGTTGGATATAAAGCACCTTCGGTTATTTGAATTTTATCTAATGTTAATTCTTTTACCTTTTGAGTTATTTCATATCCATACATTTTTTTATGGTCTGCCAATAGCTTCATTACTATGGTTTTCAACGTGCCTTTAATTAATTCTGAAGAGTAACTCATTATCTTATAATTTAATACTTAAGACCAAGATACATAAGAAAATTATGTATTAGATAGTTAGGCTTGTTAAATTTTATAAATATATGATAATCAGCTTAATAAAATTTTAATTTTTTTATATGGAATTTATATTTCAAATTTGAATAATATAATTGAAGGGTTAAACCATATTAAGAAATAGCAATGAATTCAAATAAAATAGGAAAAAATATACTTTTAATTAGTACTCCGGTTTTTGTAATCTCTTTATTTGCGATGTTTTTTGTTGATAGGTTACAAGAATTTATTGGGGCTTTATTACTGTTAATTTCATATGTTTTTTTCTGTGTTAGTTTTTCACTTATTTTTTATAATTCAGTTACTTTAAAAAGAAATAAAGTAATAAAAGTAATTAGTATTATTTCAGGTACAGTTTTTATTATAGGTTGGTCTTTTAAATTTTTACATTGGCCAGGAGCCTCTATATTAGTAATTACTTCTAATTTTTTATTTTCTTTCGGATGCTTACCACTTATTATGAAATCAAGATACGAGAAACGAATAAGTCTAGTCACTGAAAAGACATTAATTCTCAGTATTGCTGATATGATTTCTATCTCATTTATTCTTAATGGTCTTTTATTTAAGTTTATGCATTGGCCTGGTGGTATTCACCTTATTATATCTGGCACTGTAATTCTAGTTATCACTTTTATTTCTTGGAATATATCTTTTAGGAAAGAAGTTAAACTAAGATTAGTTGCCGAAGAGAAACTAAAAGAAACTTTAAATATCATAGAGGAAAAACAAAAGGAAATTACAGATAGTATTAATTATGCAAAACGAATTCAAGATGCGATTTTACCTTCTATTGAATTTGTAAATTCATATTTACCCCATTGCGTTATTAATTATCAACCTAAAGATATTGTGGCAGGAGATTTTTATTGGGCTGAGAAATTAGGAAATCATTTTTTTATAGCGGCTGCCGATTGTACTGGGCATGGCGTACCCGGAGCATTAGTTTCAGTGGTATGTTGCAATGCATTAAACAGAACAGTGAATGAATTTAAGATTGATGAACCTGGTGAAATTTTAGATAAAACAAGAGAATTAGTTTTAGAAACTTTCTCTAAAAATGGATCAGATATTAAAGATGGAATGGATATTTCGTTAATTTCTATTAATGGTACTACTGTGAAATGGGCAGGAGCTAATAATCCTTTATGGTATTTTCATAATAATGAATTTAAAATAATTAAAGCAAATAAACAGCCAATTGGTAAATCAGATAATGTTGAACCATTCGTAACACATACATTAGAACTACATAAAGGTGATTTACTTTATCTGTTTACAGATGGGCTTGCCGACCAGTTTGGTGGACCAAAGGGTAAGAAGTTTAAATATAACCAAATTGAAAGTATTCTTAATTCTAATATTGCTTTAAGTGTTGATAAACAAGTAGAAACTTTAAAATCAGCTATTAATTTATGGATGGGCGAGATAGAACAAGTAGATGACATTTGCTTTATTGCTATCAAACTTTAATCCGCATTGCTGAAGCGTAATCTGGGTTTAACTTTATTCTAATATACCAAGATTTAATACTAAACACTATCAAAAACTTACTGTTAAAAACAATACATCTTAGTTCATTTTCTAAGCTATAATGATTGTATTTTAACAACATGAATAATATGTTTTTAAAAATAGGAATGATAGGTTTATTGTGCCTAATCATGTCTTTTGCCATAAGAAAAGATGTTCCTAGAACTACTCCCGATTTTTTAATGAATGAAACTCGTTGGGTTGATTCCGTATTTGAATCTTTAACACTTGATGAAAGAATTGCTCAGTTATTTATGGTAGCGGCCTATAGTAATAAGGATATGAAACATGTTGCAAGTATTAGAACACTTATCCAAAAATATAATATTGGTGGAATAATATTTATGCAAGGTGGGCCAATGCGAGAGATGAAATTAACCAACTATTATCAAGATAAGGCCAAAACACCGTTATTAATTTCAATTGATGGTGAATGGGGATTAGCAATGCGCCTAGATAGTACGGCTAAATATCCTTATCAAATGACATTAGGAGCTATTAAAAACGATTCTTTGATATTTGCCATGGGAAAACAAGTTGCCAAAGATTGTAAAAGATTAGGTATTCATGTGAATTTTGCACCTGTGGCTGATATTAATAATAATCCATTAAATCCAGTGATTGGAATGAGAAGTTTTGGAGAAAATAAATACAAAGTTGCTAATAAAGCCATTATGTATATGAAAGGAATGCAAACCGAAGGTGTGATGGCAAATGGTAAACATTTCCCTGGACATGGTGATACCGATAGCGATTCGCATTTATCATTACCAATCATTAATAGTTCTAAAGAAGAAATGGATAGTCTTGAATTATATCCGTTTAAACAATTATTTCAACAAGGCCTAGCAAGTATTATGGTTGCACATTTATATGTGCCCGCATTTGATACTACCAAAAATAGAGCTACTACATTATCGCCTTATATTATTCAAGATTTATTAAAAAAACAGTTAGGCTTTCAAGGCTTAATATTTACTGATGCTTTAAATATGAAAGGTGTAGCCAATTATTATAAGCCTGGTATTGTAGATGTCAAAGCTCTTTTGGCGGGAAATGACGTATTGTTGTTTTCTGAAAATGTACCAAATGCCATTGCGCAAATAAAATTAGCAATTGCAGAGAATCAAATTTCAGAAGTTGAAATTAACGAGCGTTGCAAACGTATTTTGAAAGCCAAATATTGGTGTGGTCTTTCACAAAGACAGTATGTAAACCCTAAAAATTTAGTTCAAGATTTAAATAGCACCTCATCTTATGTTATAAATAGTAAATTAGCGGAAGCTTCAATTACTTTATTAAAGAATGAATCGAATGTTGTGCCTTTAATTTTAAAGGATAGTTTAAAAATAATTGAGGTATCCATAGGGGAAGTAAAACCAAATGTATTTTCAAATACTTTAAATCGATATTATACAATACCACATCTAGGAATTTCGCATGATGCTTCATTAAAAGAACGCGATACGTTGCTAGCAAAACTTGCGGCTTATGATTTAGTAATTCTTCAAGTTAATAAAACATCTATTAAGCCAAAAAATGATTTTGGTTGTACTGATGCTAGTAAAGCTTTAATTGCAAAAATATGCGAAGAAAAGAAAACCATTACATGCTTATTTTCAAATCCTTATTTGCTAAATAAGTTAAGTAATATAGAGAAATCAACCTCTATTTTAGAAGCTTATGAATATTCCAAATTTTCTCAAAAAGCCATGGCAGAGGCGGTTATGGGTGCTATAAAAATTGATGGAACATTACCAGTTTCTACTCAACCATTTAAAGCAGGAACTGGTTTTGAGGTTAAATCTCCAATTCGATTACAATATGTAACACCTGAGGAAATAGGTGCTAATTCAAAAAAACTATCGGAAATAGACTCCTTAGCTTATTTAGGCATGAAAGAAAAAGCATTTCCAGGCTGTCAGGTTATTGGAATTAAAAACGGACAGGTGTTTTATCAAAAAAACTTTGGACGACAAACTTATGATAATACTTCTGAATTAGTTAATGATCAAACTGTGTACGATTTAGCATCACTTACAAAAATCTTATCTACATCATTAGCACTTATGAAATTAACTGAGCAAAAGCAATTTGATTATAATCAAACTCTTGGGTATTATTTTCCAGAATATAAAGGGACTGATAAATTTGACTTGAGTTATAAAGATATACTTACACATCAAGCTGGGTTACCAGCCATGATTCCATTTTGGCTAAGAACCCAAGATAAAAATGATAATTATAAACCAGGTTATTATTACTGGCGTGGTAATGATACTTTTCCTACGCAAGTTGCTAAGGCTTTATATGTTGTAAAAGGATTTCAAGACACTATTTATAATCAAATTTTAAATTGTAAGATTGATTCAAAACGGAAATATTTATATAGTGATGTTGGATATTATTTTTCTAAAAAACTGATTGAAAATAAATCTGGAATGCCTCTACAAAACTATGTGAATAAAATAGTATATCAACCACTTCATATTGGTTTAACCTATAATCCATTAAAGCAATATCCTAGTAAGTTAATTGCCCCTACAGAGGAAGATACAAAGTTTAGGAAACAATTATTAAGAGGTTATGTACACGACCAAGGTGCAGCATTAATGGGAGGCGTTGCTGGACATGCTGGATTATTTGGTAATGCCAATGATGTAGCAATTGTAATGCAAATGTTGCTAAATAATGGGACTTACGGTGGTGTAAATGTATTAGATGCTGGAGTAATTAAACAATACACTTCTGTTCAAGGACTTGATTGTAGAAGAGGTTTATGTTTTGATAAACCTGAATTCGATGTTACTAAAGACAGCCCAGTTATAAAAGAATGTAGTTTAAATAGCTTTGGGCATAGCGGGTTTACTGGAACTTTTACTTGGGCAGATCCTGATAATGGATTAATTTTTGTTTTTTTATCCAATCGAATTTATCCAAATGCCAAAGAAAATAAATTAGCAAAGCTGGGCATTAGAGGAAAAATGCATCGAGTATTATATGAAGCATTCTTACCTGTTTTATTTACCCAAAACTAATTGTATATTTAAGGGATTAATTAAATGAAATTATGAGCGACTCAACATCTAATCTAAACACTCAAAAAGAACATATCTTAACTTTACTTAAGGAGAAGTCGGCTATGAAACAAGATGTGTTTAGACATACAATTTATACATTTGGTATGGTAAAGGAATGTATTAAGGAAATTGCATCCGAACTCCATATTGATATTCAAAGATTAGACAATCGTGTTATTGTACTGGGTGAAGAAGTGAATGATTATGCCGCACAATTAAGAATTGCTGGTGATTTGTTGGAATTTTTTATGCACACCAATGTCTTTGAGTTCGAAAAAAATCATTCCATGTTTCGAACAGGCTATGTAAAACATAATCCATTTAACTCTTATTGTGGAATTATAAATGTGTATAATTTCTTATCAGATTCATTTAAGTATAATAGATTAAATGATTTGGGTTATTTAATTTGTAGGATTTTTGTAAATCGAGAAATGAAATTTTTTATTGAAGCCAAAGGGCCTGTAGGGATTAAATACTCATCTTTTTCTAATGAGCCAATTACAAAAGAGCAGATTAAAGAGATCATCAATGAATTAATTATTTTTGTAATTGGATTTGATTTGTATACACCTCCAGCTGAACAAGTAAAAGAAGTGTCTGTAAATGAAATTCAAGAAAAAATAAGTAGTATTAATTTACGAACAGGTAAAAGATTGGGGTACGGGTATGGTGCTAGTCCAAAAGCAGAAGATGATACGAACTTGTATATATAAGCTTAAGAATTAACTTCGTTAATGTGTTTATACTCTTTATGATACACATCAATACATACAAGCATAGCTAAGAATCCCCAAAATGGAACAGAAGCTTTATCTGTATCAAGGAAGTTATTTAAGAATCCGTGTACATAATATGTACTAAGTCCCATAACAACACCTATTGTTAAAGATTTTAGAGTTTTGTTTTGAACGGAATAAACCAAACGATAGCCTAAAGCCATAGATGTAAGAACTAAAATAACTACTACTATAGCCCCTAATAATCCTTCTTCACACAACGGACCTAAATATTCGCTATGTGCATTGCCTTTATCTCCAAAGTTGGTAGAAATAATAGTTTTCATGCTACTTTTTTGGTAAGGTGCATATAAAAACTGATAAGTTCCAGGACCAAAACCTAAATAAGGTTTATCTTCAAACATTTGTAAAGCACAACTCCATCTATTTAATCGTTCAAGATTAGATACATCAGTTGTAATGTTAGACATAGATTCTACATTGGCTATAAAATCACCGTCTGAGTCTGTATTATTTCGTCCCATTATCATTAAAATTTCAGTTTGAAACGTAAGAAACAAAATAATGATAGTGCTTAAAGTGATGAGTATAGTTCGGAATTTAATTTTTAATAATAGCGTAATTAATACACATATCGCTACAGTAAGGCTTAACCAACCAGCACGAGCATAAGAAATGATTATGGATCCAGTAAATATAATTAACAAGATGAGACAGAGAGTTCTTAATAATTTTGAGTTTTCCTTCATAAATAATATACTACCCATTACTGGTATATACATAGCTAATACTGCACCATAAGCAGTATGATCATTATAGAATGGCGACACAATCCAGTCGGCTATTTTTTCATCAAAGGCATAAGCGGCATGTTTAATAGTGGTGATAATTGCTACTAATGCTAAGGCAACCGAGTAAAACATAATGTGTTTAATGATGGTGGTATTTTTTTTAAATAATTGGGTACAAATAAAATAACAAGAAACAATAAACCAAATTCGTGATATAAAGAATTTTATTGAAATGATAGGAAGTTCGCTAGTAAGTGTGGTTATAAACATCCAAAAAAGATGTACGAGTATAATAATTGTAATTGGATGCTTTAGTATTTTGCGACTAGTAATTCCAAAACTTAATTCATTTAAAAGGTATATAGCTGTAATACCTATCATTAAGGGTTCGGTGGGTAAACTCAAATTAAAACCTTCGGTATAACCTAATTCTTTTAATGTAATAGCTAATGGTGTTGAAAACACCATTAAATACATAATTTTTTCAATATCAAATATGGCTAACACAGTTACCAATATGGCAATTGGAAGCATATTGAAAAGGTAAAAAGAATCTTTAGCAAACAACAATACATAAGCATTTGTTAGTATATAACTAATGGTTATAAAATAAAATACATAAGTATTTTTGAGTTTAAGCACTGTTTATTTCTTTGTGTTTTGAAGTATAAGAATCAAACTTGCAATGAGTACAGAGGATAGTACGAAAAGTACCACTATCAATGAACGTATTGGGTAGCACTTTGTATCTGGAAGAGAAGGAGTAGAGACTACATTTGTATAACTAATGGAGTTTGAATGATCTAGATGGTATTTCTGTAAATCGGTACGTAAGGTTACATAATAATCGAGTTGCCCTTTAATTACTTCATCTAAACGATTTAATTCAGCTTGATAGTTTTTTATCCCTTCTGCTGTTTTTGAGTTGGATTCAGATAATCCTGTCCCTTTTGATGTAACTTCCTTTGCAATGTATTTAGCATGATAGAGCGGATCAATAATATTAAATTCTTTTTTAATAGAAGTAATCATGTTTTTTAAAGAGTCAATTTGTCGAGTTGTAATTTGAAGTTCAGCTTCTGCATTTTTAATGTATTCTTTTAAACGCTCTTTTCTTACCGACATAATTTGAGTATTTGTTGCCTCTATAAGTCCTTGGTTAATTTTTTGAGCCATTTCAGGCTCTTTATCTTTTACAGTAATTTCAATAGATTCGTATAAAGTGGGGCTAAAAGAAATTAATTCTTTATACTTTAAGTTGAACCATGTATTATGCTTTGGATCAAGTGTGTCAATTTTATAATGCTTATATAAATTAAATTGTTTAGCAACACTTTGTTTAACGTTCTCACTATTAAACCACTGAAGTAACTGTTCGGTGTTAGACTCTTCTGAGTTAGGCATCAAGTTTACTGGGTAAACAACAGATATTGATTTGTACAGTGGTGTGATTAGAAAGGATACTGCAGTTCCTACCAAAGCAGCTACAACTGCTACAACTACGAGTTTTTTCCAGTGTTGCAATAGTTTATTTAAAATAGCCAAAGTATTTATATTTTCCATGTTTTCTAAAAGTATAATTAAATTTAAGTATTCTGAGTAATTTTACTTTTTAATTCATTAAATTTTTCGTTAAAAATTAGTAAGATGAAGGCTACCATAAAGGCAGAGATAGTGGAAATGCCAACAATTAATGTTATGTATGGTTTTGCTTTCTTTTCATTGGCTATGGCTTTATCAACTATAAACTTAGAAGGCATGGCAGTATTATAATTTATTAAAGCCTCATCATATTTATTTTTAATAATAGGGTATTTGAGTCGGTATCTTTTTAAATTTGAGAAAGCATCGTCATAAGCAGCTCCGTATTTTTTTAGAGCATCTAATTTACTTTGTAAGCGTTGTTGCCCAGCTGTATTTCCACTTTCAAGTGCGCTAGCCATACTTTTCGAGTAAGCTTTCATCTCAGCTTTGTAGTCTAATACTCCTAGTTCTTTTATTTTTTGCAAACTATCTTCCAGTTCTTTAATTCGCGAAATAGTTGTTTCGTATTCGGTTTTAGTAATTTGTAGTGCTTGTTTGGCTAGTTCTTTTGTCATCTTAAATTTCACTGTATCTGCATAGGCAATTATCGAATTAGCAATATCGGCCGAACGATTGGCAACATAATCATATACTTCAATTTTAATTGAAACAAAATTAGTTCGTTTAAAACTAACCATATCTTCCCATTTTAGTTTTAAGTAATGTTGCGCATAGGGATTATCTTTTTTTATTTGCCAATGAGTCCATAAATCGTATTGGTTGGCAATGCGATTGCGTATTTCGGAAGAATTAAGGATTTGTAGTAATTTCTCTGCATCATCTTCATCTCCTATATCCATATAATCCTCTTGAGCTCCTTGATTGGGTTCAATGAGTAATTTAGAGACTGAGAAAGTACGTGCTGGAAACACAATGGCTGTAGCCTTATATTGAGGCGACATGAACAAACATAGAACTAAAGAAACAATGGCGGCAGTTACCGACACAATTAATAGTTTTTTACGCCATTGGTATATTTTAGCTAAAAGCTTGACAGATTCGTTATTAATATTACTTGGATTCATTAAGCAAATATAACGTTTTAGCTTAATACAGTCCTTTTTTTCTAAAAAATATGGTTAGAAATATAGTTTGTTTTATTTTAAAAGCATAAACATCAAATCATGATAATATGAAAAACTTATGTAAATTCTTATTTATTAATGTTTAATATTGTTATTGTTTGCAGAATTTATCAAAAATTCTTGCCGATATCAAGAATTCTTAATTTAGCAAGTAAAGTTAAGATATGTAATGAAGAAAGAATCCTAGAATATTGTTAGTATTCTTTAAAAATTATCATACCATTGCCTTTGACGTGGTATTTTCACATCGCTTAGCATACTGGTTTTTAAATTTATCGTTAAGTTATAACTTTTTCTAAATCCAAATGGTACCCAATCAATTCTGGCTTCCCAGCATTTTAAATCACGATAAATATTTACACTCGTGTAACTTAAATTTCTATTTGTAAAATCGTATCCACTTGTTAATCCCAATTTCCAATATTTAGTAACAGCAATATCGCCACTAAAGTTAAGAGTTTGAATATCTTTAATCTTATTTAAAACTTTAGTGTAATTAATGTTATAATAAATGTTTAATGTCCACGGTAATTTCTCTTGTGCTTGTAAAGTATTAGTAGGAGTCGCTTGTCGTTCAGCACCATTTGTTAAATCTGGCTTTTTTTGACGCATTGTTAAATTACTCGAACTAAAAGAAGCATTTATGGCTATGTTTCCAGAATAAAAGTTGAGTAGTTTGCCATTTACATTAGCAGAATATTGACTGCTTCTATATGCATATTCTGTATTGGTTAGTGTATTGGTTAAGATAGTTGAATAATATGGATCGAATGTAGAACCAAATACGAGGTCAAAATATTTCCAAATTTTTGTTCTACCTGTCATACTAATGTTACTTAAATTAAAGCTATCAGCAGCAAAGTTATACGAGCCATTAAATGTAAGATTTTGTAAAAGGGTGATTTTTTGATACACTGAACCAGTATCAGTTCTTTTTCTAACTTTTGCTTCAAGGTTATTATTTAAGTTTAAGCTTAAGGTGTTTTGTTCTCCTATTCCTGGCCCACCAAACAATCCATTCTCAAAAATAGAGTATCGTGTTTTAAGTTTATTTACAGTATCTGTTATTACATCTTTCCAAAAACCATATTGTTGTTCGCCAAAATCCGGACGATAGGTATAGGCAAGTGTAGGAATTAATAAATGCCTAATTTGTTTTACTTGTTTGGATTTAAAAATGTAATCCATAAATAGTTTGGTACTTAACGAAGAATTGAAATTAGCATCATAACCAGTTTTAAAATTTTTATTGGTTGAACTTACAATTCGATTGTTTGCTACATCCAATTCTTTTTGAGTTGTTTTAGTGTACATTACAGCACTAAGATTCAGTGCAGGTGTTAAAGTAAAATATTTTAATAATGTGATGTTGGTTGATATAGGTAGCGTATGCCTAAAACCATATTTTAAGCTGTCACCAATATTTCCTTTAAATATGGATGTGTCTGCTCCTGATAATGTGTTGCGTGCTTCAAGTAAATAACTCATACCAATTTTATCTATTGGATTTTGTTTAATCCTTTTTTCGTTTTTGAATGGATAAAAACGATTCACATTAAAGGTTAACTCTGGAAAAGATATGTTCATACGCTTAGTTTGCGTATTTTGGTCGTGCCTTGCGTTTAGTGAAAGTACTCCAACCTTAAATGTTTTTGAAAAATTAATGTTTGATTGAAATGTATTAGTAAGATATTGCCCAGTATTTAAAGCATTATATTTATTATACCTTGATGTTCTTATATTAACATCACTGCTAAATCTAATCGTTGGGTTAAATTTTTGATCTTGTTGATGCCTCCAAGTTATGGAAATATCTTTTTGTTTACCATACGTACTAGGTATTTCTCTCTCACCACTCCTAAATTCGGAATAACCTAAAGCAACAGAACCACTACTTTTATAATTAATATCATAATTATTAAATGTACGTAAACCCCAACTTCCATTACCGTAAATATCTCCTCTTATGGTCATATCGGTTTTATCACTTATTCCCCAGTAAAATCCACCGTCTTTTAAATAAAATCCGAGTGCATCGCTATTACCATAAAAAGGAATTAATAATCCTGAGTGGCGTTTTTTGGTGTTTGGAAAAAAACCAAAAGGTAATCCTAATGGAGTAGGTACGCCCCCAACTTCAAGATACATTGGTCCTGTTACAATTTTATCATCAGGGATTATTTTGGCTTTTTTAGCTTTAAATATGGTTCTCGAATCTTCAAATTTACATGGAATACATTCGAGGTTTTTCATATAAACTACATTATTACTGTCTTTTTTTACTTCTCTTCCTTTTAAGATGAGTTCA
>JADLER010000217.1 GCA_020846025.1 Bacteroidia bacterium
CGCTGTGCTATAGTTAGTAAAGCTTTTTCCATCATAACGTCTTACTCCGCCGCCATAAGTTCCGAAACACAGGTTTCCACTTTTATCTTCTGTTATACTTCTAACCACATTATTTGCGAGCCCCTGCGCTGTGCTATAGTTAGTAAAGCTTTTTCCATCATAACGGCTTACGCCGCCGCCAAAAGTTCCGAACCACAGGTTTCCGTTTTTATCCATCATAGAACATGCTATGGCATCTAGGGCAAGGCCATCATCGGTGGTAAAGGTGGTAAAATGGGGCTTGCCTTGGGGGGCATTCGCCATTGAGAGTTGCAAATCAGGAGTAGGCGGATTTTTTACGGCTATAACCACAGGTTTGCCGGCAGGTATTACAACAGGGAGTTTAATGCTGTCATTGCCTGGCGTTAAAATTATTGGGTCTTCGAGAGCCTCAGATTCTACAGTTTTTGATTGCTGTTTGTTTTTTTCTTCTTTATTGTTGCAAGCCAACAAAAAGAGAAATAATAAGAAAGGAATAATTTTGTTTAGTTTCATATTAATAAATCTAACACTATGTAAATGTAAAAAAAAAACGGCGGTTTTGATTTAATGTTCTGAATAAAATAAAAGCGTAGTTACTTCGAGCGAAGTCGAAATGTGCTTGTTGTTTTTCTCAACTGCTTTAGAGCTGGTATTGTTCTCGACTTCGCTCGAACTGACAAGGCGTGGTGTCACGTCGAGCGGAGTCGAGACGGACAAGAGGTTCTCGACTACACTCGAACTGACAGGTTTAGTAGTTTCGTTCGAACTGGCAGGTTTAGTAGTAACACTCGAACTGACTAAACAATAATTCCAGTAAATGATAATGAAGTTTTTTTATATCAGGGAAGTACGATTAAAATTATTACTAAAAATGTACGATTTGTTTGTAACTATCTGTGCCTTTTATTTGACTTTTTCAATATATTTGGAGTACATCACCAAAAAGATAAATAATGTTTAAAAAAATTATCGTAACGGCTCTGCTAATCACGTTAGTTCAATTAGCACAAGCACAAAAAATCACACAATTCAGTAGCGATTCGGTTAAATATATTAAAGAACTCAATCAATATTTTTATGATAATTCAGCTAATAAAAAGGAGGCTGAGGAATACGTCGAAAATTTTAATAAAATATGGAAAACACCTGATTTTTCGAGTAAATATAGAACTGCTGTATATAAAACGAGTGATGCCATGTTGCAACGCAGGTTAAAGCCTTACCCCTATTTTATGAGTTACTTAAATGCTGTAGTTAATTTTATAAATTCAAAACAAAACCCAGAGGTATTTGATAATTGGCAATTGTGTATTGAGAAAATTTTTAAATCTAAAAATTTAAAAAGCTTTGCTGAGTATCTAGAAATGAGTGAACATATTTTTGCAGATAATACCTTTTATAAATCACCTACCTACGCATACAAAAGCGTAGAAATTAATTACAAATTTGATTTTGATTCAGTACCAAAAGTTATCTTTCCAAAATTCACTTTAGTAGGTTCAAGCCCAAGAGGCGATTCAATTACAATACAAGATGTGCAAGGGGTTTACTATCCAGCGCAAGGAAGATTTATTGGAAAAGGTGGTAGAACAAGCTGGGCCAGAACAGGAGTTGGTAATGATGTATATGCTGATCTAATTAGGGTAGTGTTAGATTGTAAAACAGGCGGATATACTTCGGACTCAGCAACATTTACCGGAAAAAGGTATTTTGATATTCCACAAAAAGGAAAGGTATCTGATAAAATTGTAACCGAAAAAGATAATCCCACCTACCCTCGTTTTGACTCTTATAGTAAGCGACTTGTTGTAAAAAACATTTATCCAGATGTAGATTACGATGGTGGTTTTGGTATGCGTGGTGATAAGTTTGTAGGAACAGGTAATAGTGTGAATCCAGCTCGTATTTTATTTAAACGAAATAATGCGCGGTTCTTAGAAATATCAGCACGATCATTTGCAATGACTAAAGATAAAATTAGTGCAAAACCTGCAGGCATTAAATTTTACTTAGAAAAAGACTCCATCATTCATCCAGGATTAAGTTTTGTATATCAAGTAGAGAAAAAAACCGTTACTTTATTACGAACAGATGATGGTCTTGAAAAATCTCCATTCTTTAACTCATATCATAAAGTAGATATGTATTTTGAACAGATGGTATGGAAAACAGATGAGCCAAAAATTGAATTTAATTTCTTACCTAATAACACACAGGGCGAAGCATTTTTTGAATCACAAGATTTCTTTTCTTATGGTAGATTAGAAGCAATTAAAGGCATGGAAAAAATAAGTCCGATTCAAAGGATGTTTGATTACTACAACAACAATGGTAATGCATTATCATTCACAACCGTTGATTTTGCTAAATACATTAAGTATTTAGCTGTTGATTTAAGACCCATTATTTTTAAAATGGCCATTTTTGGTTTAGTATATTATGAGCCAGAAACTGATATGATAACCATTCGTGAGCGCTTATTTAACTATATTGAAAATTTAAAACACAAAAGAGATTACGACATTATTACCATTCATTCATTTTTTGAGGAAGAGTATCGCAAGTTAGCTAATGCCAACTTAAATAATGCTTCGATGAGCTTAGTAAATAATTCTTACGACATCACCGTTAGGGGTGTAAAAAGTATCTTACTAAGTGATACACAAAAAGTATTTATGTTCCCTAAACGAAGAGAACTTGTATTAAAGAAAAATAGAACAATAGAGTTTTCGGGAGTTGTAGCCTCTGGTAAATTTGAATTTCATGGAAAAGACTTTGTATTTGACTACGACATGTTTAAAGTAAAAATGAAAACAATTGATTCATGTCGCATATACGTAGAGTCAAGAGAACCTGATATAAATGGCAACTATCCATTTAAAATGGTAAAAACAGTTATTGAAAACATGAACGGAGAACTGCGTATTGATGCTCCAAAAAATCATAGTGGCTGGGGGAAAGCATCAACCTTTCCGCAGTTTCAAAGCTTTAAAGAAAGTTATACCTTTTATGACAAAAAATCTATTTTTAAAGGAGTTTATAATCGCGATAAATTTTATTATAAACTCGATCCGTTTACAATGGATAGCCTCGATAACTTTAGGAACGAAGGCTTAGTTTTTAATGGAGAGTTTTCATCGGCTGGTATCTTCCCAACGTTTAGAGAACCGCTTACTTTACAACCAGATTATTCTTTAGGATTTGTTAGAAATACGCCTCCCGGCGGTTTTCAAGTATATGGAGGAAAAGCCAAATTTGAAAATGAAATACGACTCAGTAATAAAGGATTGCGCGCTGATGGTGATTTGAATTATGTTACATCAACAACAAAGTCTAAAGATTTTATTTTCTTTCCGGATAGTATGAATACTTTAGCAACTACTTTTGATATTAAAGAACAAACCGACCCAATTGAGTTTCCACAAGCACATGGCGACACCGTTTATGTACATTGGATGCCATACAAAGACTTAATGTTAGCTAGTGATAAAGCCAGACCATTTACAACCTATAACAAACAATGTACTTTTAAAGGTCGCTATTCATTAAGCCCACTAGAACTTCATGGAAATGGTGTGGTAGATATGGTTAAAGCTGATATTGAAGCCGTTAATATTTTATTCAAACAAAAGAAGTTCTTCTCAGATACAGCTAATTTTCATTTAAAAGCAATTGATGAGGAGGGTTTAACTTTTGCATCTGATAACGTTAATGCAAAAATGGATTTGGAAAATCGTGTTGGAGATTTTGTGGCTAATGGAAAGGCCTCTATTGTTCGATTTCCAAAAAACCAGTACATAGCGTATATGGAACGTTTTAAATGGTTTATGGATAGTGAAGAAATTCAATTAGGAGATGAAAATAAAAAGTTAGATGGCAGTGTGGAAAATGCCCTCGATTTAGAAGGACCGCAATTCATTTCTGTGCATCCTAAGCAAGATTCATTAAGATTTTTAGCACCTGCTGCTAAATATAATTTAAGAAAATACATTATTGATTGTATTAATGTACCATTTATTAATGTAGCTGATGCGCGACTTTTCCCAGATGCTGGAAAAGTGGTAATACATAAAAATGCGGTGATAGATACTCTGAAAAATGCAAATATCTTAGCTAATACCGTAACTAAATATCACACCATACGTAACGTAACAGCTAATATTTTTGGTCGAAAAAATTATTTAGCAAATGGCGAATACCAATATCTTGATGAAAACAAGAAACCTTATTTAATTAAATTTAACACCATAAAACCTGACACGACAGGGCAAACAGTGTCGGAAGGAGATATTGCAGAAGAAGCTAATTTTCAGTTTAACGATTACTTTAGTTTTGCAGGAAAAGTACATTTATTTGCATCCAATAAATTCTTAACATATCAAGGTGGAACTAAAATTGTGCATGCTTGTGGTAAAATTGGTAAAGCTTATTTAAAATTTAATGGCGAAATTGATCCTAACGACATCTTAATTCCTTTACCTGATAATGCTACGGATATGACTGGTAAACCAATAGGTTCGGCTATTATTTATGGACAAGACACCAATATGGTATATTCATCTTTCGTATCACTTCGTGGTGGACGAAAAGATGTAGATGTGATAAAAGCGAGTGGTTTTTTAGGTTTTGATAAACAAACTAAAGAGTACAGAATTTCCAATAAAGAAAAAATTGTTGAGCAATCGTTACCAGGAAATTATGTTAGCTTAAATACCGAAAACTGTACTGTATATGGCGAAGGTAAAATGGACTTAGGAGCAGATTATGGACAAGTTGCTTTTAACACCATTGGAATGGCTACACACAACAGCATTAATGATTCGGCTACCTTTGAGCTAATGACAACTATTGATTTCTTTTTTGATAAAGGTGCTTTAAAGAAGATGGTAAAAGATATAGAGGTTTATAATAATACCCTATCACCTATAGATTTTGGTAGTAAAGTATTTACTAAAGGTCTTACTGAAATTCTTGGTAAAGAAAAAGGCGATAAAGTAATATCTGACTTAAACTTAAATGGTGCCATAAAAAAATATCCAGACGAATTAGACAAAACGTTCACACTCACTAATATTCAAATGAGATACGATAAAACAAGTCGCTCCTTCTTATCGGTTGGAAAAATAGGATTAGGTGCGATTAATAAAAGTGAGTTATACAAACAAGTAGATGGCTACATCCAAATACAGCGTAAAAAAGGTGGTGATAATTTCACTTTGTATTTTGAATTAGATCCAAAAACTTGGTATTACTTTTATTACTTTAAAGGCGTGATGAGTGTGGTTAGTAGCAATGCCGAATTTAATAATAGCATAAAAGAGTTGAAATCGAAAGACCGTAAACAAGATGTAAAGAGTGGACCAGGTTTCCAATTTACTGTATGTAGCCCAACAAAACGAGATTTATTTTTAAGAAAAATGAGGCAAATTAACGCTACTGATGATGAGTAACATGTTTTGCTTAAAAGGAATTTGAACTCATTTTATATTCAATATTCTAACTCACCAAAAGGATTGAAGATAACTGGCTTTGTTTGTATTCAAACCCATCAAGATTTAAACCGTTGAAGTTTCATTCAACACTAGATTAAATCGAAGCATAACTTTGTTAAAAATTCTCAAACTGCATGATTAAAATCATGCATTAGAAAATAAAAACGATATATGTTTGTTTATTAAAAAATAAATAGGACAAAATTGTCCTATTTATTTAATGTAAGTATATTTGTTTTAATTCAATCATTGAAATATTCAATATGGTAACACAACAATTAATAAATCCTAAAAGCATCGCTGTAATTGGCGCATCAGAAAACACTAGCAAGCCTGGAGGAAAAGTAATACAAAACTTAATAGACGGAAAATATAAAGGCATACTATATGCCGTAAATAATAAACCCGTGAATTTTAAAGGTGTGCAATATGTCTCAACTATCGACCAAATTGAAAACTTAGATTTAGCTATTATTTCAATTCCAGCTAATCAGTGTTTAGATACCGTGAAACGCTTAATTTCGAAAGGTACTAAAGCATTCATCATATATTCAGCAGGATTTTCGGAAGCGGGAGAAAATGGGAAAGATTTAGAACAACAATTAGTATCAATGATTAATAAAGCTAATGCTACATTAATAGGCCCTAATTGTATTGGTGTGATTCATGAAACCTACAAAGGTGTATTTACTACACCAGTTCCTCAATTCGACAAATTAGGCTGCGAGCTTATCTCAAGTTCTGGAGCAACAGCAGTTTTTATTATGGAATCGGCATTACTCACTGGTTTAAAATTTTCAAATATTTATTCTATTGGTAATGCTTCGCAGACTGGTGTTGAGGAAATTTTAGAATATATGGATGTACATTTTGATGCTAAAACAAGTCCAAAAGTAAAACTACTTTATCTAGAAAACATTAAAAATCCATTTAAGTTTATAAAACACACCACCTCTTTACGCAAGAAAGGTTGTCGTATTGCTGCTATTAAATCTGGGTATTCTGAGGCTGGCGGTAGAGCTGCCTCGTCGCACACAGGCGCATTAGCCACCTCGGATACAGTTATAAGAGCATTATTTAAAAAGTGTGGCATTGTATATTGCAGTAGTAGAGACGAATTAGTGGCTGTAGCAAGTGTTTTTCAATCAAAAGAATTAGACGGAAAAAATGTAGCAATTATTACTCATGCTGGTGGTTCGGCAGTGATGCTAACCGATGCGCTTACTAGTAATGGTATGAATGTACCACCTTTTAATTCTAAAGACACAAAGGATTTATTAAAAAAATTAAATCCTGGTTCATCAGTTAGTAATCCCATTGATTTTTTAGCAACTGGTACTGCCGAACAGTTAGGGGAGATTATAGATTTTTGTGAGTCCTATAGTACCGTAGATGCAATGGTTGTAGTGTTTGGTAGTCCAGGATTATTTAATGTAAAAGATGTTTATGAGGTATTAGATAGCAAGATGAACAGTTGCAAAAAACCAATATTTCCCGTATTACCTTCATTAATTAATGCTGAAAAAGAAATAAAACAATTCTTAGCAAAAGGTAGAGTAAATTTTCCAGATGAAGTAAACTTAGGTAAAGCTTTGGCTCATGTTTTTAAATCAAATGAAATATTATTTGAAAAGGCTTCACTTCCAGAAATGGATTTAATTAATATTCGTGAAATTATTAATACCTCTTCAAATGGCTTTTTAAGCCCAGAAGTTTGTAGAGAATTATTAGAAGCTGCTGGTATTAATATTGCTCAACAAAAAGACATGACTGAAGACAAACAAATTAACAGCATTAAAAAAACAATGCGTTTCCCAATTGTTATGAAAGTAACAGGTCCTGTTCATAAAACAGAGGTTGGTGGTGTCATACTAAATATTGCGGACGAAAAACAAGCACTAGATGCTTATTATCGTTTAATGAAAATTCCAGGAGCCAAAGGCGTATTAGTACAAGAAATGGTAAAAGGCGAAGAACTTTATTGTGGAGCAGTTAAACAAGGTGATTTCGGGCATGTTGTGTTATGTGGCTTAGGAGGAATCTTTTTGGAGTTATTAAATGATACATCTTCGGCTTTAGCACCTATGTCTTTCAAAGAAGCAACGGCTATGATTGAATCCTTAAAAGGATATCCTCTTATCGAGGGCTATAGAAATAGAAAAGGATTAAATAAATCAAAATTTATAGATATTGTGATGCGTGTGGGAGCACTAGTACATATTGCTCCTGAGATTGTGGAATTAGACCTAAATCCCATTCTTGCGGACGAGAAACAAATGATAGCTGTTGATGTTAGAATTAAAATAGATAAAAACAGGTACGACAAATAAATCATAACATTATGACTGTATTCTGTCATAAAAGCGTTTCACATCAACCTCTGGATGTAAATTTTGATTTTGTGAGAGATGCTGTGTAAATTGTTTTGCAAAATAAGGTGCTAACATAACTGCTTTAGTTCCAAAACCATTAAACACCAAAAGATTTTTATAATTTGGATGGCGACCAATAACAGGTCTTCTATCTACTACAGATGGCCTTACACCAGCCTGATGCTCAATAATTTGATAGGGTAGCTTGATTATCTCTTCAAACTTATCAATTAAAAATTGTTTTCCTTCTTCACTTGGTATATCATTCAAATTTTCCCAATCGTAGGTTGCACCAATTTTGTACAAGTGATGACCAAGTGGCAACATAAAAAATCCAGTAGATAAAATATCATTCTCAAGATTAATTCCCTCACAATAAATAGTTAATGTTTCGCCTTTTACAGGCTTCATTGGAATGAAATTAAAATATGGTTGTTGGTTAATTAAATGACCATCACAAAAAATAATTTGTGAAGCATTCAACGATTCATAAGTAATTTCAGATTCGTGAATTTTTAAATGATGATAGTTTAATGTGTGCTGCATGTAGGCATTACTTTGTATTAAGTAATGCTTAGTTAGATCTAAAAAAAGTGGAATATTGATGTTTCCTGCTTGTAATACTTTAGAATAGGAAGCAACAGTATAGAGATGATTTAACGGATATTGACGATAAATAGTATTATCAAGATATTGATTTCCTTCGATGGCTTTTTTTAACCAAAGTCGCTCTTCTTGTTCTTCGGTAAATGATTTAATAATTGAACGTTGATATACAAATGATGTTTGAAATTGCTTTTCCCAGTATGTATAAAATAAATTCAATTCGGGCAATAGCTCATCTGCCAACCAGCTTTTAGTTAATCGTTTAAACACAATGGGGTTCCAAGCACCACCAGCCACACGAGAACATTGTGATAGCTTTGGGTTATCAATTACCATTACAGAACAACCAGCTTGTATAAGAGATAGTGCTAGTACAGAACCAGCTAATCCTTGTCCAACAATAACAAACTGATAAGAATTATTTTTTTGAGGGTGCAATATATCCTACTTTCATACCTCGGTAGGCACTCGAAAAGTACAAAATTAATCGAACTCCGTACACCATTTGCACCTGATTATAATCACAAAATATTTGACCACCAATCCCTATATCGTACTTAAGTTTATATATTGCTTCTAACACAGCATACCCACCTACTTCGCTATATACTAAACTCAAGTTATAATGCGTAGAGTCTTTCAATGGTCTTCTAAAATAAGACAAAGAAGGTCCTGCAAATGCAGATAAATTAAACTTATTGTCTTCTTTACTTAAACCATAACATAAATTGAAACTATAATTATTAGCGGCGGTATAATCTCTTCCACTTAAAAAACCTCCTACACGCCAATAGTGCTTCTTGATATGAAAACTAAAATCAACCCCAATATTTTTCTCATCTTTTGGCCACTTACTATTATAACTTGCGCCTGCACCAATACTTAACCAATTATTATATACTCTATATCGTTTATCGTCATAAACTATTTCTTTCTTAGGATCATAAGCGCTCGTATCTCTTTGAGCAAAACCTGACTTTAAAAATGTAGTTAAAATGACAAGTATGTAAACGTGTTTCAAGGCAACGAATATACTAAACAATTAAATAATAGTTGAACCCAAATTTTACATTAGCAAATCTATCACGAGCTAAAACCCTTTCAAAATATCAAACTTCAACACAATATCATTGGGCCATAATCCAAGCATTAGGATAATCTCCCTTTACTGTGGCTAACATGGAATTGGCATCTTCTTTAGAATTAAAACCTCCACAACTTACTACGTGTAAGCCTTTTTGGTTTACACCACTTATTCCGGCCTGTATTTGTTTTTTATTGAGTTCCTTTACTAATCTTTTAGCATTGCTCTCAACACCAAAACATCCCAACACAACCTGAAATTTTCCTGCAAAATTCTGAGAAGTATGGCCTAAATAGTTGTTAGTTTTAATTATAGCATTTGTTTCATTAGTATTTGCAATTATTACTTTACCATTTTCAGCTAACTTAAAAGTAGCATATCCATTGGCATCCACAATTAATCCTTCAGGCTTTGATTCATTAATAAATACTATACTTTCTTGCTTTATGTTATGAGGGATATATGTTTTTTCAGGCGAATAAAAGGGATTTAATGAAGACTCAATTATAGGTTTAAGAGGTTGTAACTGAACTGCAACAAACAACAACAAAAGAAAAAATGGAATTGCTAAAGAAATGGCTACCATTTTTGTATAAGATTTTTTACGAACTGTTACAACTGGTTCGATTACTGGTTTTCTATCTTCAAATTGTGGAGTTACAATTGGCTTTTCAGGCTCTATTACAAGTTCACTTGTCATCACTGGCTCTAAACCAAAAGCATCTAATAAAAAGTTGATATTTGATTTAGCCTCAAAACGTAAATTCGATTCAGTATCAATATATAATAAGCCAATATTTTCTAATTCAAAACGCTTTTTGGCTTGAAGTAATGATTGTATATAGGCTTTATAATCTTGTATTTGCTTATCAGCCTCTGAAACTGTTAGTTGATTTCTTTCCATTAATGCTGTACTCAATAAGCCATCATTATGAACAAGGTTTTTATTAAATAAAACATGTTTATTTGGAGGGTACAATAAATTATTTCCTTTACTAAAACCGGCACTATATTGTCTTGCCACGAAACCTCCAAAATTTGGAATAATCACACAGTCGTGTTTATACAACAACTCGGCAACTAATTGGGTTATTTGAGTAAAATACAACATTTTGGAGCCTTTAAAAGTAATAGTTTTTAACGGTTTAAGAAGCATAAAATTAATAAAAACACTCTCAAAACACTAATTATTTAAAAATCAATTATTTAAAAGAAATCAACAAAAGTTGTGATTTAATCAGTTTAACTACATTAATGTGGCTTAAAAAAATTGATTGGAATATTTAAAGATTAATTACTTTTGCGCTCCATGTTAAAACTAATACGTTATACTTTTATATTAGCAAGTTTCCTATTTGTAGGGATTCAACCTATTTTTTCTCAAAAAGACGAACCCGAGGCAAAAGAATTAATCACTAAAATGATTAAATCTATTCGTGATGTAGAACGTCTAAAATACAGTTTAAAAATAATAGAACGTGGAAAAAAAGGATTTAATCATTATGAATCTTCAGTAAAATTAAACCGTAAACCACGCAAAGTATATCTTTATATTAAAGGAATTGAGGTACTTTGGGTAGATGGCTGGAATAGCAATAAGGCTTATGTTAATCCAAATTCGTTTCCTTATATGAACTTAAGTTTAGATCCACTTGGTTCATTAATGAGGCAAGACCAACATCATACTTTATATGAAATGGGTGTAGATTATTTTGCAAGTATTATTGAATATATCTCTTTAAAATACAATAGTAGATTTAATGAGATTTTTAAATACGAAGGCGAAGAGCGTATCAACAACCGCCCTTGCTATAAAATTACCATAGATAACCAAGATTTCACTTATGAGAATTATACAGTAGGCGACAACGAAAGTATTACCTCAATAGCCCGAAAACTTCATGTAAGCGAATATATGATTGTAGAAAAAAACACAAAGTTGAAAGATTATTTTGATATTTTAAAAAAAGGCCAAGTGTTAAAAGTACCTTCGGCATACGCTAAACATGTAACACTTTATATCGACCAATTGTACTTTTTACCGATTAGTGTGAAGATAAACGACGATAAAGGATTATTTGAACAATATGATTATTTCTTTATGCAAGTAAATCCAAAGATTGATGATGCTGAATTTACCAAGGATTATAAGGGTTATAAATTTTAAAACTTGTATATTTGCAAAAAAATTATTGTGTCAGCCGTAATTATTACAAATAATTTAATTCTTATGCAACGGGTTATTGACGAAATCAAAACTTGTTACGATCCCGAGATTCCTGTAGATATTTGGGAATTGGGTTTAATATACGAACTCGATTTGAACGATGATAATGAACTAAAGGTTACTATGACATTAACCTCACCAAACTGCCCGGTTGCCGAAACTTTACCTGCCGAAGTAGAAAACAAGCTAAAACTTTTACCTGAAATAAAATCGGCCGAACTAAAACTAACCTTTGAGCCAACTTGGACCAAAGACATGATGAGTGAAGTAGCTCAACTGGAGCTTGGCTTTATGTAATTATAAATTACCTTTATTTTTGACAAACATCTATTTCTTATTTTTTTATTAATTGTATATTTATAGCATTGATAAAATTTTTAAGATATTTATTCTGTACTTTATTTATAGTGTCGTGCTTTGTTTCTGTAGCTCAAGAAGATGGAGGGAAACAGTTGAGAGTACGTAGAAAAAATCCACGAATTAAAACTCGATTAAGTATTTCACCAATTGTTGGGCTTTATTTTGCCAATAAAAATCATACTTCTTCTCCAAAACCTAAAATGGCTTTTAATATCTCATTAAAAGAAGAAATTAGATTAAACTCAAAAAATACAGATTTCTTAATGATTGGTATTGAATACATGTACCACGGCGTAAGTTTTAATTCTTATTATTTTTATAGTGATAGCCTACAACTATATACCAAAAATAGAATGCGTTATAAATATCACCTCAATATTCAAGAATTAAATTTTCCGATTTTACTAAAACACTCATTCCAAAAAGAAACAAATGCACTTATTTCGTCATATATATTTGCTGGATATAGTTACCGAAGATTATTATCTTGTAATTTAAAAGTAGATGAAGACGGAAATATAATAGAACAAAAGCCCGAACGTTTGGTCTTTAAAAACCCAGGGCTAAGTAAAGTAAATAACTCCTTTTTATTGGCAGGTGTTGGATTTCAAAAAAACACCTTACTCCGCCATAATGCAATTTATGGCGAGTTACAATTTCGTTATAGCCTTTCCCCTTTTTATTTTTCTGAACCTTTTACGGCAAGTAGTTTATATATAAACGGGCATTTTGTTTTTGTAACCATTGGCTTAAAATTTTAATGGATATTGCATTACATAAAACTTTAACTAGCATACAAGGAATTGTTACATTGCCAGGTTCTAAAAGTATTAGCAATCGAGTTTTGCTCATAAAGGCATTATCTGGATTAGACTTTAATATCCAAAATTTATCCAACTCGGATGATACATGTTTACTTCAAGAGGCACTCCAAACTTATTCGCACGATTCAGTTATAAATATTGGTCATGCTGGTACCGATATGCGTTTCTTAACCGCATTTTTGGCATTAAAAGCAACTTCTATACAATTAACCGGTTCAGAACGAATGCAGCAACGCCCAATTAAACCATTAGTGAATGCATTACAATTTCTTGGTGCCGACATTTCCTATGCAAATGCAGAAGGTTATCCGCCTCTATTCATTAAAGGAGTAAATATAAAAGGTGGACATATTTCCATACAAAGTGATATAAGCAGCCAATTTATTTCCGCATTATTATTAGTAGCTCCTTATTTCGAAAAAGGTCTTCAACTAGAACTTAAAGGCAACATCGTCTCTAAACCATATATTAATATGACTATTGAGATTATGAAACAATTTGGGGCACAAGTAACATGGAAAGATCATCTCATTCAGGTTGAATCCAAAGCATATTCATACCCTAAAAAATCTTATACCGTTGAAAGTGATTGGAGCGCTGCTTCCTATTATTATAGTTTTGTTGCGTTATCTAAAATTGGAACAAGCTTAACATTAAAGTATTTAAAACAAAACTCTTTACAAGCTGATGCTGTTATTAAACAATTATTTTTAGAATTTGGCGTAACTACTAAATACATACAAAATGATGAAATGCTTATTGAAAAAATAACCGACAAGCACACAACTCATTTTCAATATAATTTTACTGATGCTCCAGATATTGTACAAACCATAGTATGTACTTGTGTTACACTCAATATCACTTTTAAACTAGATGGCCTTCAAACTTTAATTTTCAAAGAAACCAACAGAATAGAAGCTTTAAAAAATGAATGGTTAAAAGCTAATATACAATTAGATACAACATTTGACTCAATTACTTTTAAAAAACATATTTCACCTATACAATTTATTGCCAACCTTAAAACCTATAACGATCATCGTATGGCAATGAGCTTTGCACCATTAGCATTAATTACAAACCTTGTGATAGAACATGCTGATGTGGTTTCAAAATCATATCCTCAATTTTGGGAGCATTTACATAACATTGGAATTAAACATCAAATAATATGAGTTTTACAGATATTATTAGCACAATTGGCGTTTCGCTGATTCTTTTAGCATTTTTCTTAAATACATTTAGTTTTTTATCAGCAACACACAAATGGTATTTTATTCTCAATATACTTGGTGGAACCTTTGCCTGTTATGGAAGTTATCTATTACAATCTATTCCGTTTATAATATTAGAAGCTACCTGGACTATTGTAGCCGTTTTAGGATTAATTAAAACCATAAAATCATAAACAATAACTTGCTTAAAAATAAATACAATTCACTCACACAATTATGAGGTAAATTGTATATTTGTTTTACATAAAATAAAAAATAAACACAATGGCTTACAATTTATTAAAAGGAAAACGTGGAATTATTACTGGTGCATTAGACGAAAACTCTATTGCTTGGAAAGTGGCACAAAAATGCCATGAAGAAGGCGCTACTTTTACATTAACCAATGCGCCCATTGCAATGCGCATGGGAGAAATCAACAAATTAGCTGAACAAACTGGGTCAAAAATCATTCCGGCTGATGCTACTAACATGGAAGAATTGGAAAAACTATACACCGAATCGATACAAGTACTTGGTGGAAAAATTGATTTTGTTCTACACTCTATCGGAATGAGTGTTAATATTCGAAAAAACATTCCTTATTCTGAGTTAAATTACGATTTCTTTCAAAAAGGAATTGATGTATCCGCTTTATCATTTCATAAAATGTTAGCAGCAGCACATAAGTTAGATGCTTTAAACGAACACGCTTCGGTAGTAGCCTTATCACACATTGCCGCTCAACGCACCTACCCTTTTTATACCGATATGGCTGATATTAAATCAATGCTCGAAAGTATAGCCCGCACATTTGGATACCATTATGGTAAACAAAAAAAGGTAAGAATAAATACAGTATCGCAATCGCCAACAAAAACAACCGCAGGAGGTGGTATTAAAGGATTTGAAGATTTCTATAATTTTGCCGACCTACAATCTCCTTTAGGAAATGCAAGTGCTGACGACTGTGCTAATTATTGCGTATCATTATTCTCTGATTTAACACGTATGGTTACTATGCAAAACCTGTATCACGATGGTGGTTATAGTTTTACTGGCATTAGTACTGAGGTAATTGACAAATTCTCAAAATAATTAACTTATGCATACTTAAAATGCTCTTTGGATAATACATGAAAACATTTAGTTTAAATATTAGCCCCGAAGAGCATTTTGATTTTGACACTTTCTCCATAACAAGTACTGAAAGTGTTTATAAAGTTATTCATGAGCTTAATGAAGAACTTAATATTAATTTAGAACTTTGTGAACTTCTAGAATTTACACATAAAGAAGGAGAAGAGTTTTATTTCCCTCTCTACTCTTTTTACCATAATGCTCTAAATATTGAATTTAATCTTCTTCCAAACCAAACTTCATTTCAGCCTCTATCTGCTAAAGAAAAATCTAATATCGACTTGTTTTCTGGTAGTATTGAACATACCACCAGATTAATTCCTGAATTAGAAAAAACGGATTACTTTTTAATCATAAAGGGCGATAACCGTTACATGTATAATCACCAAATTTTTGAGGCTATCAAGCTTAATCCTTCTTTTATTTTGGTAAACGAAATGCACATTGAACATCTTAAAGATAAAAAAGCAAAATATAATTTATTGTTCTAGTTCCCAGAACTAGTATTATTTTCTTTTAGCTTTAAAAAACTGCGTTACAATCTCAGAACATTCTTGTGCTAATACCCCCGAAACCACAGTAGTTTTAGGATGTAAAACAGGCTCCTTTATAATTGAAAAGCCTCTTTTTTTATCACTTGCGCCGTACACAATTTTTGTAATTTGGCTCCAAGCCAAAGCTCCAGCACACATAACACAAGGCTCTAAAGTAACATAAAGTGTACAATCTATGAGGTATTTACCTCCCAAGGCATTAGCAGCCATCGTTATTGCTTGCATCTCAGCATGTGCCGTAACATCGTTCAAACGTTCGGTATAGTTATGTGCCCTTGCAATAATTTTATTCTCTGCCACCACCACCGCACCCACAGGTACTTCATCAAGAATCAATGCTTTTTGAGCTTCCTTTAGTGCCTCATTCATAAAATATTCGTCAGTATAGGGTTGCATTTTAATAAGTGATTTAAAGATGTTTCAAGCTTGAAATATTAAAATTACATTCTATCTGGAACTTTAACTCCCAGACATTTCATACTACTATTTATAATTTGAGCAGTTGTCTCTGAAAGTTTGATGCGTAACTGTTTTACAGGTTCATGCTCTTCTTTTAATATCGGACACTCTGTATAAAACTGGTTAAAAAGTTTGGTTAAATCATACACATAGTTAGCGATTACAGCCGGATTATAAGTAGCTGCAGCATCTTCTAATGTATTTGAATAATTATAAATCATCTTTATAACCTCTCTCTCTTTTTCATGCAACACTAAGCTATTATCAATAACAATTGCTTGTGTATCTTGATTATATTTTCTTAAAATGGATTTTATTCGAGCATGTGTGTATTGAATAAACGGACCTGTATGACCATTAAAATCAATACTTTCTTTTGGATCAAATAACATTTTCTTTTTAGGATCAACTTTTAAAATGAAATATTTTAAAGCACCCAATCCTATCGTTTGATAAAGATCTTTCAGTTCACTAGGCGTAAACCCTTCAACTTTTCCCAACTCTGTTGTAGTTTCTTTTGCAGTTAAAATCATTTCGTGCATTAAATCATCAGCATCTACTACAGTTCCTTCTCTACTCTTCATCTTTCCTTCTGGTAATTCTACCATGCCGTAGCTAAGATGATAACATTCTTTAGCCCAATCATGCCCTAACCTTTCTAAAATTTTGAATAATACCTTAAAATGGTAATCTTGTTCATTTCCAACTGTATAAATCATTTGTGAAATCCCAGGAAACTCTTTGTAACGCTCGATAGCAGTACCAATATCCTGTGTAATATATACTGATGTACCATCGCTACGTAAAATTATTTTTTCATCTAGTTTATCAGCTGTTAAATCAATAGCCACACTTCCATTTTCTTTTTTATAGAAAATACCCTTGTTCAATCCTTCTTGTACAACTTCTTTCCCTAATAAATAAGTATTGC
>JADLER010000218.1 GCA_020846025.1 Bacteroidia bacterium
AATTGGCTCTACCACTACCACTGGCTCACAGTTACTGCTATAGGTAACTACAATGCTTTGGGTAGTTATAGCGCACTGGGTAGTTTGCAGCACATAGGTAGTTGTTTGGGTAGGTTTTACTTTTATAAAGCTGGTGGTATCAATGGCAACGCCATTGGCATACCACTGATAACGTGTGTGCACGCGCGCGGTATCGCCTAAAATTAAACTATCAGCATTTGGGCAAATAGTGATTGCATTGGATTGTAATTGTGGGGATGGGAGTTCGTATAATGCTATGTCATCAAAATAAACATAAAAATTATTCTTAGACATACTAGGAATTGTAGAAACAAAATTTGAATTTACAAATGTTTTTTTTAAGTGTAACCCATCTTTAAAACTTCCAAGGGTTAAATATTCTTCATCATCAGTAGAAATAAATTTGCCACTAACTTTTACCCAATTTAAAGTATCTGTAAAACACTGTGTTGTATCCCACTGAACTTGTGGTTGAATTGTGTTAGTAAAAGAACCCATTGTTGTATAGTATGGATTTTTAGTAAAAAGCATACCTATTTGATTGGTTGAAATGATTGAATTATCAGCCATGCTAATAAAAAACTCCCCATAATAGCATTTACCTTTAGATAGTGGGGTTTTAAGTTTAACTGTAACGCATTCTGTTTCTACAAATGCAGAGTCGTTAGGATTATTAATAAAATATAATCCATTACCTAAGTATCCATTACCTGTTCTGGGATATTGATAACCTCTGAAATTATATGGTACTGTATTTATAAATGGCGGAAAGGAAACTGAATTTACACAAGTATTAAAATAATCAGGAGTGCTAAAAGTAGAAAAAACAGTCCAGTTTTTAAGCCATAGATTTTGACAATTACCCACAGTATCTTCAAAACTAGGATTAGGCACAAGATTAACTTGCCCTTTTAAAATAAAAGAAAAAAAGAAGAAAAGAAAAAAATATTTCAAGTGGTATTGCATGATAAAAAAACAGGGAACCAAATGGCTCCCTGTAAAGATAAGGAATTAATGAATAATACTGATACGTTCGGTTTTAATTAAATTACCATTATTTTGAATATGCACAATGTAAGTAGCCGATGGAAGATTATTTAAATTAATGCTTTGTTTATTTGAAACACTAGATTCAAATACTTTTTCGCCTAATAAATTATATATAGTTACATTATAGATTAAAGCATCATCTGTTTGAATGGTAATATTACCATTACTAGGATTAGGATATAATTTAACCGATGAAGCTGTATTATTTATAACCGAAGAAGCAAAACGTTTTGAAGAATTAGGCTCACCTTTTTCGCAAGCATTTACATATTGTTGTTTAGTAATATTAAACAATACACTACGAGCCTGATATACGGCATGACCATGAACATTTGGGCATAACCAGGCAATGTTTTCAAAATCAACAATATCCGAAAATTTTGCTTTGCGCTTGTTTTTTAAATAATTAATAAACAATATATTGAATTGCTGTTGTGTAGCATCTACATCATTATTATTAATATTTATGTTATTATTAATTGCAGCTGCTATATGTAATTGAGCGCTATCGCCTGTATTAATTAAACTATCTACTAAAAAGAATTTGTTTAAACTATTAAATTTAGAATTATTAGCAAAGGCATTAATATCAGACGTAACTGTTTGGTCTATTTGCTGTAATGCTAAATTACTGTATAATTGTTTACGAGCAATTTGTTTTAAGCTTTCGTTATTATCAGCAAAAACAATACTACCATTGGCTATTTCATCTGCATTTTGCATTAGTAATTTTTTAGTACCATTGCCACCTAATTTTAAATTTAAGGTTGGCGTAGGGATACTATTATAACAGGCGCCACTTGCAATGTTTGTAGCTACAATGCCAGATAATAAAGGCGCTGTTGTTCCTCCATTTGTAGGATTTGAAATATTATAAGGAGCAGTAGCTCTTGTGTAAAATTTCGCACCGATAGGACTATTAAAATTATTACACCCAGCGTTTGAAAACGTTTCGTAAGTACAATTAGTCCAAGAGTTATCAGCACTTGTAGATGTATTGGTAGTGTATTGGTCTCCAATTTCGCCATTAGCATTTAACCAAAAACCATAAGTCGCATTACTCATGCTATTACCATTAATACCATCGCCCGCAGTTGTATAATTTAAACCATTAGCAATGATGCCAACACCTACATAATTTGTACTATTGCATTTGATTTTAGGCGTGGTTGAACCAGCTGTAAAAATACCATAATGCCACCATTGTAGAGGATTAGAGCTAGGCATATCTACTAAGTTTTTAGTAACCAAGTTGTCATTTGAAGCTTCAATCCAAATACCAGATTGAAAATGATACGCTGTATTATCAGGACGCATGTGAACTTCATTATCTGTAATCGTAGATTGAAAGGTTAGCTTAGTAGTAATACCATTATAGTAACCATTGATATAGTTATTATAGATGTAATACTTAGCATTAGTAGCAGGATTAGTTGTTAAAACAGGCTCAGTACAACGGATAGCATAGTTATCGGCATAAGTACCCTGAGCAGATGTATTATCCATCCAGTTTTCAGAAATATTAGCATCAATATTAGAGTTGTAATCGAAATTAATACCAATTTTATTATTTACAAATTTGTTGAAACCAACATTTACAGTACTACGATTATTGTTTGCAGAAACTAACACCCCAGTACCTTGATTTTCGAAACGATTGTATTGCACAGAAACAAGATGTTGAGAATAGTTGATAAAACCGTTATCATTATCTTTAAATGTATTTTTAAAATTCACATTGCTACCACCCACAAGCGAGTAGTAAGGGCCACCAGAACCAAATAATGGGCCTAATGCCAAAATACCCGTATTAAGAGCGCCACCACCAATAGGAGCAATGGAGCTTTTTATATTTTGAAACACGTTGTTTTGAAACGTTGTACGTGAACGAATAAGGATAGCTCCGTACTGCATTTTATCAAACACGTTTTCTTCGTTAGTAGCACCACCCAAAACAATAGCCGTATTTGTTTTACCAGTATGCGAAGCATCAGCCGTATAAATACCACAATTTGATTGTAGCGTACTATAAGGTGCTTTTAAAACAGTACTACTATAAGCTCCAAGACTAGCTGCATTACTTAGATTAGTAACAATGGGTTTATATGGTACCGAACCTGTTGTAGGAATGGAACTACAAGAAAAGAAATTGTTTCTTATAAGAACACTAGAGCTTGATGACTTAGCCGCTTTTATCATAATACCAATATAGTTTTTATTAAGGTAGTTGTTTATAATATTTAAACTAGCTATACCTAGTGAATCAACAACCACGCGTTTAGCATCTTCTACGCGGCTATTGCTAATAGTTACTGTATTAGTTGTGTTGGCATATATACCATCCCACATATAATTACAGCCTTGCACATAACTATTTAGTAAATTAATACGACCTGTACCATTTAAAATAATCTTGGTGTTAGGCTCCATTAATACATTTTTAGAAATAATAGTTAATGTACCGCCCGAGTTTACGGTGATGGTACCACCAAGCGCAATACTATTTGTACCCGATGCCGAGTTTAAAACAGTAGAGGTAGAATAGGTTGTGTTAGCGTATTTAATCACATTGGTACCAGTAGGGCAACAATTAGGAAGATAATAACAGGTTGGCGCACTTTGACAACCGTATTGATTTATAATACTAGCACAAATATTTACGGGTTGCGTTACATTATTTAAACTAAAACTAGGAGTAGCGCCAGTAGTACCTGTACCAGCAACAGCAACTACCGTACCAGTGGCGGCATCTTTTACTGTCCAGCTATAGGTATAACTACCACTTGGTAATGGGTTTGCAGTAAAACTGGTAACACCATTAAAATTACAGGTATAACTAGGCGTAATACTGATGGTAGGCGTAACAACATTTACAGTAACACTATCGTAAGAGCTACACATCGTTTGCACACCAGCCTCATTGGTATAAGTAACATTAGCTGTAAGCACATAACTTGTTGTAATACTAGGACTAGCTATAGTTGTAGCTGTATTTGTTGAACTTAGTCCAGTAGATGGACTCCAGCTATATGTAATTGTAGCACCTGTAGGTAAACAAGTAAATCCACCATTATTAGAACCAATAGTAGTACCGCAACCTGGAAATAATGATACTATATCTGCTCCAGCATCAACACTAAGAGGAGTAATACTTACATCATCAATATAATAATAGGCGGCATCTAAGTGGTCTAATGCTCCATAATTAGGGGGCATTCCTCCATAATTCCATGTATTATTTGGATCCAAATCTACAATTTCATTAGCAAAAAGTAAGTTAATTTCTGTAACGCTATCGTGTGTTGGAGTATAACAAGTTGAAATATACGTCCAATTATCTTTATCAGTTACAACTGTTGAGCCGAAATATAAATCTTCACCATTAATATCTACATAAAATGAACAAGCATATTTACTAATATATGCTAATCTTACCCACATGCCTACTATGTATGTCTTTCCAGCTGTAAGAGGTGTGCTTAACGTCGGTTGCATAATTTCAATAGGGCAGTTACCACAACTACCATTATACACAAATATACCAGTGTATCCATCTCCGCTATGAGGGGCTGTTGTACCTAGTCCATTGCTTGTATAATTGTCATAAGCATTTGTACTTTGTCGAACGGTATAGTAAGGTAAATAAGGAGCTGTACTTGCACACGCATGATAATAATCGGGTGATCCTGTACCATAAAGTAAACCTCTTGCCCAATTACAAACAGAAAAGTCACATGTCGAATTGCTAGTTACTCCTAAGGTTGTGGATGTGATAGCATGTATTAATGTAGTACAAGGTGAATCTGGAGCAAGCCATAGACTATTTTCAAACCCCCCATTTAGTACATAGTTACATGGTGTGGTCGTATTTGAACAAGAAACTTGTGCATTGCTTATTTGGCAAATAACTGTTAAGAGTAATAGTATTTCCCAGTGCTTAGTATTAAAGTATGATTTCATAATTAGTAGGTATATATGTGTGTGTTAAATACAAATGTATAAAATAATTTTTAAAATAACCCATATATGGGCTTTTTATTTTTTGTAAGCAAAGGCAATATTGTATGTGCAAAATATTACTGATAGAAATTTCTTGCTTCTACTTGGAAAAAGGATACGTGAGTTAAGAAAATTCAAAAAATTAACTCAAGAGGAACTAGGTTTTTTAATTGGTAATTCTGGTAAACAAATTGGGCGCATTGAAAGAGGCGAACATAATGTTACAACAAGTATGATTTATGCCATCTCTTTAGCATTGGATGTTTGCATGAAAGATATTTTTGATTTCGAGACTACTAAAAATCGTGTAAAAAATCAAAATGAATAAGTACAACCTATCTTCTGCATACTTGATTACAAATAATGAAGATCAAACTGAGCTCCTTCTATAAAAATCTTCACATTGAAATCATTAATAAATAAAATTTCTCACTCATCTATTACTAAATGCCTAATGACTACTGCATGAGCTAGTAGCACAATTAGTATGCTCTTAATTGTTATTTAAAGAAATTAATCTCTCTAAAAAATCCTTACCTTTGACGTATGAATTATTTTCAACCTGATAAAATAAAAATTGGCGTTTTGGGTGGTGGACAACTCGGAAGAATGATGATACAAAGTGCCATTAATTATAATTTATACATCTGTTGCCTTGATCCTGATGCTCAAGCACCTTGCAAATCCATTGCGCATGAATTTACTAAAGGAAGCCTAACAGATTACGATACCGTTTTAAAATTTGGGAAAGATAAAGACATCATTACCATAGAAATTGAGAACGTAAATATAGAAGCACTTAAAGAATTGCAAAACCAAGGCAAAAAAGTGTTTCCACAACCCGAAGTAATAGAGATTATAAAAGATAAGGGGCTTCAAAAAATGTTTTATCAACGTAATAATATTCCAAGTCCTGATTTCTTTTTAGTAGAAAACAAAGAACAAATTCAAAAATATAAAGACTTCTTTCCTTTTTTTCAAAAAATGCGCACGGGTGGTTATGATGGAAAAGGCGTTGTAAAATTAGGACATCCTCATAAAATAGATCATGCCTTTGAAGTACCAAGTGTTTTAGAACGTTTAGTTGATTTTGAAAAAGAAATTTCGGTAATTGTAGCTCGTAATGAGAGTGGTGAAACTAAATGTTTCCCAGTGGTAGAGTGTGAATTTAATGCTGAGGCTAATCTAGTTGAGTTTTTGTTTTCGCCTGCTAAGATTAAAAAAACTATTGAAAAACAAGCCTATGATATTGCTACAAAAGTAGCAGAAAAATTAAATATTGTTGGTTTGTTAGCGGTTGAATTATTTGTAACTAAAGACGGAAAAGTGTTAGTAAACGAAGTAGCACCTCGTCCACACAATAGTGGTCATCAAAGTATCGAAGGAAATTACACTTCGCAATTTGAACAACACTTGCGTGCCATTTTAAATTTACCTTTGGGCGAAACAACCATTACAAAACCTTCGGTAATGATTAATCTTTTAGGAGAGAAAGGCTACGAGGGCTTAGCAAAATACGAAGGTTTAAATGATGTTATAAAATACAAAGGCGTATATGTGCATTTATATGGAAAAACAACTACAAAACCTTTTCGTAAGATGGGACATGTAACAGTAGTAGATGATGATTTAGATTTAGCTAAAAAAAAGGCTATTATTGTAAAAGATATTTTAAAAGTAGTGAGCTAATCAATAATAAAATTAAAAACTAAAATTATGGTAGGAATAATAATGGGTAGTAGCAGCGATTTAAAAGTAATGAATGATGGTGCTGAATTTTTAAAGAAATTAAATATACCTTATGAAATTACCATTGTATCAGCACACCGCACACCCGAACGTATGTTTGATTACGCTAAAAACGCTCATAAAAACGGCCTAAAAGTAATTATTGCAGGAGCTGGAGGCGCTGCACACTTACCGGGTATGGTTGCGTCTCTCACACCACTACCAGTTATTGGTGTTCCAGTAAAATCAAGTAATTCTATTGATGGTTGGGATTCTTTACTTTCAATTGTGCAAATGCCTAATGGTGTACCCGTGGCTACAGTTGCTGTAAATGCTGCTCAAAATGCTGGTATTTTAGCTGCTCAAATTTTAGGAAGTAGCGATAAAATAATATTTGAAAAATTAGTGGCTTTTAAAGAGGAGTTGAAAGAAAAGGTGATGAAAAGCATAGAGGAAATTAAGAAGTAAATTGTACTTTATCTTCTATTAACTTTTTTATTAAATCTTTCATACTTTTTTCAATTGTAGCATAATCTAATTCCTCATTACTTAAACACACAAACATGATGTCTAATTTATTGTTACTGAGGTGTTCGTATAGTTGATGTTTATTAAGGCGATACACCTCACGCATTTTACGTTTTATAGTATTTCGTTTATTGGCTCGTTTATGTTTCTTTTTAGGCACTACAAACATTGCCCTAACTGGAAATGGACTTTCGAACTGTGATACTTTGTAAATTAATTTAATAGGAAATTGTGTTTTAGATTTTCCATTTTCAAATAAAGCATCGATAGCAATTTTGCTACATAATTTTTCAACTTTATTAAATGTAAATCTCAATTTTTAAGTATTAAAAAAAATCCCCAATAGTTATACTATCGGGGATAAAGTTACAAAACAAAGCGTAATACTTAACGCTTATTTGCTTGTTTAATATAATCATCTAATGCGGCAAACATACTTGGGTATTTAGGGTTTGGCGCATAAATATCTAAGCGATAACCTAATTTCTTAATGGTATTTGCAGCGGTGTGCCCAAAACAGCCTATGCGCGTATTACCTTGTTTAAAATTTGGAAAATTTTGTTTCAAGGCATTTACTCCTGCAGGCGTAAAGAAAATAATAATATCGTACTCACTTAGGTTTTTAATATCTGATAAATCGGCACTTACTGTTTTATACATAACAGCCTTAGTATATTTGATATTAAGAGCTTCTAGAAATTCACAAATTTGCTCACGATTAACATCTGAGGCAGGAAATAAAAATTTTTCTTCTTTATTTTTCTTAATAGCATCAATTAAGTCTTGTATTGATTGATGACCGAAGAAAATTTTACGTTTACGATACTGAATGTATTTTTGAAGGTAGTAAGCTGTGGCTTCGTTTGTGCAGAAATACTTCATGCTTTCTGGCACGGTTACACGCATCTCATTACACATTCTAAAGTAATGATCAACGGCCATTTTACTATTTAAAATAACGGCTTTATGCTCTAATATATCTATGCGTTGTGCTCTAAAATCACGAGCCGGAACACCTTCTACTTTTATAAATTGTCTAAAAACAAGGTTTATATTGTGTTTTTTAGCTAAATCAAAAAATGGGTGTTTATCGCCTTCTGGTCTTGGTTGTGATAATAAAATTGTTTTTACACGTGTTTTAGGATAATCAGCAACTTCAATTACAGGCAAAGGTACAATGGGTACAATTTGCTTTTTGGTTTTAACACCAATTTTAATGTTTTTTTCTGTTCCAGCTATAACTTGTTTTACCTCTTTTAATTTCTTTGTCTTTTTCTCAAGTGATTTATTTGATTGTTTAACTGGTTTAGAAGCTACTTTTGACTTAGCTGTAACTTTAACTACTTTAATAGCTTTCTTTGGTACAGATTTTTTTACAGCTTTTTTCTTTATACCTTTTTTCTTTGCAGCTTTTAACTTAGTAGAAACAACTTTTTTGGTTTTGATGGATTTAGCTACTGCTTTCTTTACCAATTTTGCTTTAACCTTAGCCGCTTTTTTTGATACATTTTTAGCAGGCTTAGCTGCCTTCTTAGGCTTAGCTTTAGTTATAGAATTTTTTTTCTTTTTAGTTGAAATTGAAAGCGCTACTTTTTTTTTAGTAGCCTTTGCTTTAGGTTTATTCTTTGTTTTCGACATATATATTATGCGTCGCTTAAAAATTAACAAATAAGAACTTAATAAGAACCAAAATAGGTAGAATTTCTAGAGCGCAAAGATACAAAAAAATATATAAAACACCCACATTCTGTTCCATAACCGTAATAATTATTCCACGCATCACTCTGAATAGATAAAAAAGCAAAGAGATGATTAGGGCCGGATACAAAAACCACTCGGTAGGATAATGGGTTAAATACATACAAAGTACAAAAGGGAAAAGCACAAGACCAATGGTTTGAGAGAAAATGGTAATATTAAAAAAATACTCGTTAGATAATTCAACTTGCTTTATAAAAAATGCCATAATAGAGTTAAAGACATATCTAAAAGCAATAGTAAATGAAATAATTAAAAAGAAAAAAAGATACTGTTGCCATTCAGGGTAATCCTGAAAGATTAACCCAAAGTACTGATTAGTTCCTTGGATAAGAAAAGTAAGTACTAATACGAACGTAAACCAGAGTAGCAATGAAAATCGTTTGATAATTTGATAATCCTCTCGGTATAATTGTTTAGCTGCCTGAAGACTAAATGAAGAGTGAAAAACTTTGATTAATTTCTTTGTATCTGAGACTTTGGCAAAAACAAAAATAGAGAAAATTAAAACCAACAAAAAAGGAACCCAATACTGAGTGCTAGAAACTCTTAAAATGGCTTGATGATGAGTAGGTATTAATAAATGATTTTGAAATAATGACTCCACTTTAGTAACTAAAGTATCTATAAGTAACGAATCCAATGTTTTTAAAAAATAGAACATGTAAATTTTAAAATGCAAACCATCTTGAAATATTAAATCCTAATTTAATTTGCCCTTTAAGCCAAGAGTCTTGAGTGGTAGTTAA
>JADLER010000219.1 GCA_020846025.1 Bacteroidia bacterium
AATCCTTCAACAAACGTTTTAGCTAACAACTATCTTACTCAAATACATGCATTTGATTTAAAGGCAAGAATAACATCTTTATCTGATGGAAATTTTGCGTTAGTTGGAGCAGTTCAAAAGGCTCCTTGGTCTTCACTTGGTTGTTCTTCTCCACCAAGCTATATTATGAATAACTCCACGGCAGGTGATGCTTCTTGCGGATGGAATGGTCAGTCAACTGATTGGTGGTACACTGATACATATGTTGCTAAGGTTGATGTAAATGCTATAAAGTTGTGGGACAAATCGTTTGATTCTGATACTCCTTTTTCTTGTAGTGATTATCCGACATCTGTATCTAGTGGCGGAGGTGATCCAAAAAGACAAGAATGTATGTATGGTGTAAGCGAAGCTCCCGATGGTGGAATAGTTGTGAGTGGTAACAATAGCTCAAACGCTGATGATAATTATATGGCTAAACTATATTTTGATTGTAATTTACAACAAACATATGACATTAATGGCTTAGTAAATATTAATTCATCTGTTACATGGAACTCATCTCACATGGTGAAGGGAATTATTAAAATTAATTCTGGAGGTACATTAAACATTACAGGTACAGGAACAACTATTCAGTTTGCTGATTCAAAATTAACAGGGATAGATACTCGTATAGAAATTTACCCAGGCGGTAAATTAAACATTAATGGTGCTACCCTAACCTCTATTTCAAATTGTCCAAATAGTATGTGGGATGGTATAAAACTTATTGGTAATGGCGATGACGCGCCTCAAACAACTGCATATCAACCAAATATAAATTTATCAAGTGCTACAATAAAAAATGCACGTTTAGGTATTGAAAATGGAATAATTAATGGCCCTGCGTATTCATCAGGTGGATGGATAATTGCTACTAATTCTACATTTTTAAATAATTACATTGATGTTTCGTTTTTAGATTATAAAGCCCCCATAGTAAATGGCAACGAACAAAACAATAAATCTATTTTTACCGGATGTACTTTTAAATCTGATAATTATTTAAACGACCCTTCTTATGTTAGTCAAATTCCTGGCGTGGGTATAAAAGTAAGATTGATTAATTTTGTACATGTTAGTTTAAGTGGAGTAAAAGGAGTTCGTTTTATTGGCAATACTTTTAAAGCAGATTTAACTGCAATTGGTGGAGTTAATTACACTACTAATTTTAGAGGCGTAGGTATTAAAAGTAGTAATTCAATTTTTGATGTTTTTTCTACTTGTTTAGCTCAAGATATAAATGGTAATTGTACTGGCTATGGTACTTCCAATGTTTTTGAAAACCTGTTATATGGTGTATTTGCAGGTTCAACAGATCCTCTAAAAAAATTCAGTGTTGTTAAGGCTAATTTCACAAATTGTAATAGTAGCATCTATCAAAGTGGTATAAATTATAGCACTGTAAATAAAAATAATTTTGTTGTTAATACAACAATACCTCAGGTATTTGGGAAATTCAATTGCTCAACTCATCCTGAAGCATGTATGACACATTTTTATTATTTAAATAACAGTTCCGGTTTTAGCCATCAGGAAAATAATTACTCGGTTACAAGTTCTCAAAAAGTTATGGGAACTGTGTTTAATGCTTGCGGAACAGGAGCCAATGAGAGTTATCGTAACACTTACTCAGGTTGCCATGTTGGTCATCAAGCTCAGTTAACTAATGGTAACTCAGGGATAGGCATGAATGGCTTACAAATTAAATGTAATCAAAACTCTGCTACTAAACAGTATGATATCGCACAAACAAGTGGCGTGTTAGGAGAACAGGGGTTTTGCGACCCAGTTAATATAACAACTCCTGCTAATAATACGTTTAGTCATTTTCAACCTTCGCCTCCAAGTGATATTAATGCTTTTATAAGCGGAGGATTTAATTATCATTTTACTGGCAGTCCTTCATCAGGATCACAAGTACCTTTTTATATAACTTCAAATGTAATTTTAGGTAGTTGTGGTGGCCCAAGTTTCAGCTACGTAAATAGTTGTAAATCAAAATTAATTAATACAGGTAGCACTAATCCGCCTAAAATTGTCAAATTACAAACTGATGCTCAAAATTTTCGTCAAATTGCAGATCAGTTAGCAGCAGAACTTGACCAAAAATTATTAGATGGTGCATCTATCACTTTAATTAATGCTATTAATAGCACAATGGATAATGGTAATCTTAAAAATCTCTTATTAAGTAAAAGCCCATATTTGAGTGATAACGTATTAATTACCTATCTTCAGCGTTCACAAACACCTCCTGCTGGACATATTCAAGAGATTATTATTGCAAATAGCCCTGTTAGTAGTGATGTTAAATTGGTATTGGATAATATGAATTTGCCTAACGGAATTCGTAATCAAATAAATACGTCTCAGGCAGGTACAAGTATTGTTACTCAAAATAAACAGGAAATCGCTTATAATGTTTTTAATAAGGATTTAACTGTTAACGAAATAGTTAGATATTATCTGGATGATACCATTACACCTTATTCATACGATTACATTACCAAATGGTTGGAGTGGAACAAAACAATTGAGAATAAATACGATTTGGTATTTGCATATACTCAAAAAGAAAACTATACAAGGGCACAAACATTAATTGATAGTTTAAATACAGTTACTAATAACGCCCCTCATATAGATTTTTTACAAGGGCATAAAAATTTAAAAGAAAATCATAAAACGTGGAGAGAATTAAATACCGATGTTGTACTAAGAAATAAAGTAGAGGCATTGTCGAGTGATAGCTTAAATCCTATGATGGGTAATGCAAGAGAAGCACTAAGTATTGTATACGTGGACAAACAAAACTATGAGTTGATTGAAGGCATAAATAATGCAAGTAGTAGTCGTTTAGCCCAAACTAATAACAACCAAAATTCCTCATCTGTTTATGATTCGAGTTTATTATTATTAAGTGCTTATCCTAATCCTTTCAATAATTCAATCAAAATAAGTTATACTATTGATGAGAGTCAATCAGTAAATATTGTTGAAGTGTTCGTAATTGAATTAGCTACAGGTAGATTAGTAGCCAAACAAACATCTGTAAAAAATAATGACGTATTAGAGTTTAATACAGACAACATTGCAAGTGGAGTGTATGTTATCAATATCAAAAACGGAAATACCAATTTAGGAAACTTAAAAGTAATAAATATTAAATAGCATGAAAAAAAGGGCAATTTTTTTTGCCCTTTTTTGTTATGTTATTATTCAAAAAGGGGTATCGCAAAATTATTTTAGTAAAAGGATTGATATTGCTTCCAAAGCGAATACATCATTCGCATTGGCAAATTATAATGATACAATTTATGTAGCAACAACTGTTTTTGAAACGGAGGCACCGTATACATACAGTGCGTGTTTATTAAAAATGAATTCTGATGCAACAATAAATACCGCAAAAAGATTCAAACCTTTAAATTATAATTATACAAATGGGAATCAAATTCTTGTAAAAAATAATAAGTTTTATTTGACGGGCTTAAATGATTATGGCAATGAGGTACAAACAGGTTTATATGTATATAATAAATCTTGTGATACAATTCTTACAAGAGGTGTAGGGGATACAGCTTATTATAACTATTCCTATAAAATTACTCCTTTTATTAAAACTAAAGATAAGCTCTTATTATTTGGGGTTACTGATAGTACCTGTGGTCCGGGTCATCAGGGGCAATACAAGTCAATCATTAGAGTCGTAGATACAAATGGTGTTTTATATCAAACTAAATTATATTTAAATAATTGTTTTTATCGTAATGTATCAAGTGTTGATACAAGTGAGAATAAGGGGTATTTGGTTGGTTATGCAGGCATGTTTAACTCATGGGATGCTGAATCAAGAGTAATGAAGTTAGATAGTAATTTGAATGTTATTTGGGATAAACAAATTAACATTACAGCGCAAGGAGTATCTAATGTTGTAAACCATAAGAATCAATATTATATGGTTTTATCTACAATAAGGGATAGTGTGTGGAATTTTAGTTATCATTTTGGAAGAGTAAGTTTAACTAAACTTAATATAAATGGTAGTACTATTTGGCAAAAGTATTTTGGGGTAAAAGAGCGTCCTATTTTAACTTCAGGATTAAAAGAATGTTTTAATGGTGATTATATTATGTGTGGTACACATCGCACTTCTCCTAATGAGTTACAAGGGTGGATAATGAGGACTGATAGTATTGGTAACCTAAAATGGTGGCGTAATTATCGACCACAAACTTCCCCTATTTTAGATACTCTTTCCGAAAACTACCTGCATGATATTATCGAGTTGCCAAATGGTGATATTGCAGCAGTTGGTTGGTCAAGCCCTAGTACAATTTCATCTAAACAACAAACATGGCTTTTAAAACTAGATAGTAATGGTTGTTTTGATTTCGGCAATTGCAATCCTAATATAGTAACAGGTATTGGTGAGATAGATAATACAAGCTCACATGAAGACTACATCAAAGTGTCACCTAATCCCTTTTCAAATAATTTTAAAGTATCTTACGCATTACATAATGAAAATAATTCAATCTTCGAATTTAATTTAACAGAATTAGCAACAGGAAAAATAATCGCTAGGCAAAGTTCTTTTAAAAATCAGGATACTATTACATTTAATACTGAAGATATAGCAAGCGGGGTTTATATTTTCAATGTTAGAAATAACGGAAAAAACATTAAAAATATTAGAATTATTAATATCAAATAAATACATATGAGGCTTCTAATTATTTTACTTTTTTCAAGTACCATTTTAAAAGCTCAATCATGGGTTCAGTTAAATGATTTTCCGGGCACAGAAAGAGATGATGGATTGGCTTTTGTGATAAATAATAAAGCTTATTGTATAACTGGTTTAGAGGTTGGTTGGCATTGTACTAAAAATGGGTATGTTTTAGATGGTAGCACAGAAACATGGTCGGTTATAGCTTCATTACCTTTGGGCTCAGAAAGGCAATACGCCACTGGTTTTTCTTATAATGGTTTAGGATACTTATTAGGAGGCATCGATTGTAGTAGTATTTGCTTAAATGATTTTTTTGAATATTCTCCATCACTTAATAATTGGTCTCAGTTACCAAATTTTCCAGGTCAAGGTAGGCAAGGCATGAGTAATTTTATAATTAAAAACAAGTTGTATGTTTTAGGTGGAAAATATACTGATGGAACAGTTACGAATGAGATTTGGGAGTATAATTTCTCTAATAGTAACTGGACTCAAAAAAACAACTTGCCATTTAACGGTATGTGGAGAGGTTCAGCATTTTCAATAGATACAATAGGATATGTTTGTTATGGTTTAAAGAATGACAATTCATATAATCATTTTATGTTTAAGTATAATTATATTAATGATACATGGTCAAAAATTTCTAATATAGTTTTACTTGACAGAAAATATATTGGAACTGCTATTTGTGATCAAAAGGCATGTTTATACGGTGGTATAGATTCATTAAATAATATTTCAAATACAGTATATGTTTTCAATCCAATAGACTCTTCTATTGCTATAAAATTAGCTATTCCTTCATTTGCACGAAAGGATGGCATGGCATTTTCTCTTAATAATGATTTTTATTACACTACTGGTGTTACAAATTCATTTAGGACTAAAGAAACTTGGAAAACTTCTGAATTAGTAGGATTAAATGAAAAAATTAAACATGATTTTTTTAAAATTTATCCAAATCCTGCTTCATCAGTGTTAAATATAGTAGGCAACTCTAATGAATTACAAAACTCCATTATTAAACTCGAAAATTATTTTGGTCAAATTGTTTTTATTGCTCCATTTACTCAACAAATTGACATTTCAAATCTACCTGTTGGAATTTATTTTTTAACCTTAAAAACTGATTCCATTCAAAAAACGGCGAAAGTTGTAAAACAGTAATAATTAAATATTATTGCAATAATAAAAAATTAAAGTGAAAAAGCGTCAATTGACACTTTTTCACTATAAAAGAAATTTTTTAATCGAGTAATTCTCAATAAATCTGTATACAATTTACTTCGACATTTTGTACCTTCGCCTGACATTATTATTGTGTGTGCTTGAACTGACATTATTATTGAGTGTGCTCGAACTGACATTTTTCTCGACTGATTTAGGAAGGGTATTGTTCTCGACTTCGCTCGAACTTACAACGGAGGCAGCCCAATAGAAATCGCCGCTTACAATATCCTTTGGTTTAAAAAACACAAAATATTCTTTTAAATTTGTGTCTAGTATTTGCTTATTAGCTAATAAAGCCCTTTGAATACGTACTGCATAATTTATACTATCGGTTATTTCTTTATGTTTTTCTTCTACTAAATTTTTTTGACTTTCAACGATTAATTTTTGATTTTCAACTTCTACTTTTTGATGTTCAATAATTACATTCTGGCGTTTAGTAATACGAAATCGATTATAAATTAATATTGAAAAAATAGAAATAATTATTAATACAACAATTACAGAAACAATAATTAATTGATTGCGTTTCTTTTCCTCATAGAACTTAAATTCACGAAGTCTTTTTTCCTCATCAACCCTCAAACTATCCGCAGTTCTTTGTTTATTAAAATCATAACGCATTTGTTGTTGAACAACGTTTTTCGCTGTTTCTACATTAAATAAACTATCATTATAGGTATTAAACAATATATTATTATTTAAAGCCTCTTTATAATTTCCTGATGCGTCTTCTATCAACATTAAATAATTATAACTTTCAGAAATCAGGTCTAATACATTTTGCTCTTTAGCTATGGTAAGCCCTTTTAAAACGGATTCTTTAGCAAGCATTAATTTATGTTGCTTGAAATAAATTAAACCCATATTTATCAGACTTGAGGCAGTTTCCCATTTATAATCTAACTTACTGGCTATGTTATACATTAATTGAAAATTAGGTAATGCCTTTTCATATTCATTTAGTTTAATATAACAAATGCCTATATTATCATAATTTAATAATATCCCCGAAGAGTCAGCAATTTCCTTACAAACATTTAAGGACAAATCAAAATGCTTTAAAGCCTCAGTATATTTTTTCTGATCTACATAAACATTTCCAATATTCCCATAGACATAGGCTAAGCCTAATTTTTCATTTATCTCCTTTTTTATCTCTAAAGATTTAAAATGGTATTGAAGTGCTTCATTAAAATTTAATTGATGAAAATATACATTACCAATACATGTATAAGCATCCGAGATACCGCGTTTGTCATTAATTTCCTCTCTTATTTTAAGCGATTTAAAGTAATATTTCAGAGCTTCAGTGTAATTACTTTGGTGATTATAAACATTTCCAATATTATTAATTATGGTAGCTAAGCCTCGTTTATCTTTAAGTTCTTCTCTAATTCTTGCTGTTAAAAAATAATATTTAAGAGCTAATGAATAATTTCCTTCCATTTGATAACTAAGCCCCATATTCCCGAATGCCTTGCTTTTTCCTTGTTTATAATCTAACAAATTAGATAGCTTTAAAGCTTGGTTAGCTAAAAGTAAAGCGGTATCAATATTTCCTATTCGCCATCCAACTTTTTCACTTAATAAATTTAATGCCTTTACTTCATTGGTATCGCGTAATTGTTTTTTTACAACTCTAAATAAGCTGTCAATCTTTGTTTCTTGAGCTAAACTTTTATGTGATAAACACCACCAATTTGGACTAAATGAAAGTAAAATAAGAAACAGAAGAGTTAAGAAATTCTTTTTCATATCAGAGTACAGGCTTTATGAGAGATTTACGCTCATTAAATGAATAGTAACAAGTATTACAAATATAATTAATTTGAATTTAGATAGTGAATTTTTCGACTAATATTGCTTAGTTGCCAACATAACTAAGGTACAAGCCTCTATTGTTTCAATACCTAGTTTATTTAGTGTATCCATAAAACTTCTATTTTCAGTTCCAGGATTAAAAATAACACGTTTAGGCTTTAATGAGATAATATAATCGTACCATTCTTCTTGATAATTTGGGCCAACATAAAGTGTAACTGTATCTATCTCGGCAATGAATGGTTTAGTCGTATTTATTTCTAAATGTTCAATTTTACCTTTTCTAATTCCAATTGGATATACCACATGATTATTGTTAAACAAACTAAGTACTGCTTTATAACTATATCTTTCAGAATTGGGTGAGGCACCAATTACCACTGTAGGCTTATTTTTCAACATAATTTAAATCTTTTCCGAATGTTTCTTCTAAAAAGAATAAGGCAATAAAGCCAATACTAATTATAATTGCACCTGTAATTTTAGTTGCCATTAATTTATCTACATCTAAAACAGCTATGACAAGGTTTAATAAAAATGTAATAAAAATTGTTGAAGCTCTAACGAAATTAGGAGCTGTAGTAGTTGCTGTTGCTCTTATATTTGTGCCAAACAACTCAGATGCTGTACTAATAAAAACTGCCCAATAACCTGTTGCAAATCCAATAAATGTAACAATACTATAAAATACTGCTACTGATTTTCCGCCATAGATAAAATATAAAACCACACCAAGTGTGGTTAAACTTAAAAAGAGTGCTAAAGACTTCTTTCGTGATTTAAGTAACTGACTAATTAATCCTGAAAATATATCGCCAATTGTAATTCCAGCGTAAGCATACATGATTGATCTACCGGCAGTAACTGATTTTTCGGGTAACCCCATCATTTCACTTAGTTCGGGAGAGAATAACACTAAGGTTCCCATTACATACCAAACAGGTACAGTTACAAAAATAACACATAAGTATTTTTTTAAGCTATTTATATTAGAAAATAGTTGGAGAATATTTCCTTTCTTAATATGATCTTCTTTTTTAATTGCATCATACATCCCCGACTCAAACACACCGATTCGAAGTACTAATAGAGCCAATCCCATTCCACCACCAATAAAAAACGAATAACGCCAATTCGTAATAACATCGCCCATAAAACCAGCAACTACAGCACCAAAAACGCCTATCGTTGCTACAATCATAGTTCCATATCCACGCTTTTCTTTACTCATACTTTCGCTAACTAAGGTAATACCTGCTCCCAATTCACCAGCCAAGCCGAAGCCAGAAACAAATCGTAATACAATATACGCATCTGTACTATGTATCAATCCATTTAAAATATTGGCAATGGAATACACTAAAATTGAACCAAATAATACTGATAAACGTCCTTTCTTATCGCCTAAAATTCCCCAAAATACACCGCCTAACAACATACCAAACATTTGCCAGTTTAATAAGAGTTTCCCGTATTGATCATTTAAAGATTTTTTAAAACTAGGATGAAGATTAGGAAACTGTTCAGATAGAATTGAATTTAAGCTATCTACCCGTTCAACACCAAACAACAGTAAATCATAAATATCTACAAAATAACCTAGAGCAGCTACAATAACAATTTTATTTATACTCTTACTTGAGTTAGATGTAATCATTAATAGTAATTATATTTAAACGTATTTATCACCTTTTAGTGTTTTTACATCATTAACGATATTTCTAATTTGCTGTTCATCTTCTTTTTTACAAATCATCAAAATTCCCTCCGATTCTACAACTATATAATCTTGTAATCCTTGTAAAACAACTAACTTTTCTTTTGGAACATGAACAATACAATTGTTACAATCGTACTGCATAATATTTTTTCCTACAAAGGCATTATTATTTTTATCATGAGGAATATGTGTATATAAAGAACCCCAAGTCCCCAAATCACTCCACCCCAATACACTCGATCTTACATAAACATTATCCGCTTTTTCCATCACACTATAGTCTATAGAGTCTTTTTTAGCCATGTTATAAGCACGTTTTAAAAAATCTCTTTCCTTAGTTGTATTATAAAATTCATTACCATCTTTAAAAATAGAGGCTAATTCAGGGTCGTGTTTTTCAAAAGCTTTGATAATACTTTTTGTACTCCAAATAAAAATACCACTATTCCATAAGAACTCTCCAGTTTCAATAAAGAACTTTGCAGTTTGCAGATCAGGTTTTTCTGTAAAAGTCTTTACTTTAAACATGCGTTCGTCCTTCTCTTTTTTAGGTGAGTCCATAAACTGAATATATCCATATCCAGTATCAGGCCTAGTAGGTTTTAATCCCAATGTAACTAAACAATCTTCCATTTCTGCCTTCTCATAACACGATTTAATTGCTAATTGAAACGTATCTTCTTTAGTAATTAAGTGGTCTGACGGGGCTACTACGGTTATAGCATTAGGGTTTAATCTATTTATTTTGTAGGAAGCATATGCAATACATGGCGCTGTATTTTTTCTAGCAGGTTCTGTTAAAATATTTCCCTTAGGTAAATTTGGTAGCTGAGTAGCTACTATATCTGAATATATATCACTAGTAATAACAAAAATATTTTCTAGTGGACATATATCCATAAATCTAT
>JADLER010000220.1 GCA_020846025.1 Bacteroidia bacterium
AATGGAGCGATTTGTTAGGTAAAGTTGGAAGCTATGTATGTGAAAATACTGGAATGAAAAACTATTCATTTGGTTGGTGTGGTCACATTGCACATTATAAAGATGATTCAACTACAGTTGCAATAAATCGTGTTTTACAAAAAACCGAAAAATCAATAGTTATTCCGGTATTAGTAGCCCACGATGAAATGTTTCAGGTAAAAATTATTGGTGATGGCATTGCCAAAGTAAAAGATTCTAAAAATCGTGTAGTATACAAACCCGACGCAATACTACCCGATAAAAATGTAGAAACTTGGGTAATAGATATAGCTAAAAAATTTGTTGCATCTGTAAAAGAGAATAAAGAGAACCTTTAATATGTCTCAAAAAATATCAACTAAAATAAGGCGTTTAAATATTGTAACCCATAGGGATGTTGGCTATTTTTTCTCTTTCTTAATTATTATCTACTGTATTTCAGGTTTGGCTCTTAATCATGTTGATGACTGGAACCCCGATTTTGTAATAGAAAAGCAACAAGTAAAGATTAATCATAGCTACATCCCTAATAAGATGACTAAAGAGGATATTATAAGCCTTTCAAAACTTGTTGGCGAAACAAAGTACAAAGTGTTCGATTTCCCAACACCTGACCAAGTGAAAATTTATTATGACAATGCTTCACTGCATGTAAACTTCACTAAACAGGAAGCAGAATACGAAAAAGTAAATCGGCGCTTATTCTTTTATCAAACCAATATACTACATCGCAATAGTATTAAAGGATGGAAATGGATTTCCGACATATTTGCTGTAGCATTAATACTAATAAGTATTACAGGTTTGTTTGTGTTAAAAGGTAAAAACGGCATATCAGGTAGGGGCAAATGGTTCATTTTAGGAGGGCTAGTACCGCCATTGATTGCCTGGATAATTCATCATCTAATTTAGAAAAAATGCGCAATAAAACATTTAAAGAACTAATTGAGAACAACCGGATATATCAGAATTTTACTGATAAGTTAGATATTCCACAAGCATATTACTCACTGCCTGTTAAAACTGTTTGTCAGAAAATGGATTTAAACAGTGATTTAATTTTCGCCTTGTTGTCTTCTTATGACGATGCGAGTGATTTCCCAATGGTAGAACTTACATGTTTCAGTATTGCTGAAATCCTCAATTATTTAAAACTAACTCATAGTTTTTATTTAAAAAAGAAATTACCGGAAATAGAGCAAAGTATTAAGCATTTATCCAATTCACAATACGAACTATATAAACAATTGCAAGTTCTTTGTATTATTTTTTCGAACTACAGAAAAAAACTGGAAGAACACATTTACTACGAGGAAAACACTTTAATTCCCTACATCGAAGGTTTACTAAATGTAACAATCGAAAACACATTCCGCAGCGATATATATGATGCGTTAAAAGTATTTTCAACAGAAGCGTTTATCCATAATCACCATGAAATGGAAACAGAATTGCAGAAATTAAGGAAGGCAATCCTTAACTATTCCAATCCCGGTAAACCACCAATGGCACTTAGTATTCTAATGTTACAAATCAATCACTTCGATATAGAATTAGGAAAGCATGCAATTATAGAAGATTATGTACTTATTCCGAAAGTGGTTGAACTTGAAGATTCTTTATTCAATAAAATATCAGGTAAATCAATCTTAAACTCAAAAAATAAGAAATGTGTCAATATAAAACATTAGCAGTAAGCAATAATGGGTATGCTATTCTTTGCAGGCAATGTAATAATATCCAACTCGCATACGGTACAAGTTTACATACAATCTCGCTGTTGGAGTTTCATTGCTTGTTGCAACTTATTGAAGATAACATAAAAATGCACAAAGGATATGGTTTTCCAAATCATAAAATCTGCAAACTGCCTACATCAAGTAATTTAACATGGATTATACTCTCTCCATCAGAATTACCAGCGATACTCGAAATTTTTGAAGAAGCACAACACGCACTTATGGTAGAAGATACAATAATTGAATTGGGTATATATTCTAACTAGCATTTTAGTAATGAAAATACAATTTGATATAAAGTATGTAATGTTGTACGGGTTAAGCAAGAAATACATCTTATTTGCAATACTGCATTTGTTATTTGTTCAGGTTAAAGCGCAAACAATAAATGTCATTAATTCAAAAACTAAAGAACCAATTCCATATTGCAATGTTTCTTTGATGCTATTACAGGGCAAACAGACTATAAATACACAGGCAAACGAGAAAGGAAGCGTTAACTTCAATGAAAAACTAATTGGAGCCGAAGTAGTATTGAAAATCACATCTGTGTTTACCGCTCCTTTTAACGACACTATTTATTTAAAGCATACTAATTCTGTTTCAGTTGATGAAAGTAGTCACAATTTAAGTAGTGTTACAGTCACTGCGCAATATAGCCCAACAACCGAGGTAAAATCAGTGCATAAAGTAAAAGTTATTACTGCAGAAAAAATAAAGGCTATGTCGGCACAAAACCTGAGAGATGTTTTAGGTAATGAATTAAATATTAGACTTCAACAGGATAATGTTTTAGGAACAGGAATGTCGTTACAGGGCGTATCTGGTGAAAATGTAAAAATACTCATTGACGGTGTACCAATAATTGGAAGACAAAATGGAAATCTTGATTTATCGCAAATCAATGTAAACAATATTGAACGAATAGAAATTATAGAAGGTCCTTTGAGTGTTAATTACGGAACAAATGCACTGGCGGGTACTATTAACATAATAATGAAAAAAGAATCATCAAATAAATTCACTTCAACTATTAATAGCTATTACGAAAGTATTGGTCAGTATAACATTAATGCGAGACTAAGTACTAAAGTAAATACCGGTACCGTAACTTTAAGTGGAGGAAGGAATTATTTTGATGGATGGAATAGCACCGATGAGTTTACCATACTTCCAAAGAGCTTTAGAGCAGATAGTGGCAGGTTTAAACAATGGAAACCTAAAGAGCAATATTTTGCCGATGGTTTTTATAATCTGATTAAAGCCAGATTAACTGTTAATTATCGCTTTGGAGTATTTAGTGAGAAAATTACCAATAGAGGTTATCCGATTTATCCTTATAACGAAAAGGCTTTTGATGACTATTATTTTACACATAGATTTGACAATGCGATTTCGGCAATATACAGATTGCCTAAACACACACTGCTTACAAGCCAGGCAGCTTACAATAATTATCAGCGAATAAAGAATACTTACTTTAATGACTTAACCACCCTGAATAAAGAAATAGCAAATTCGTACGACCTACAAGATACTGCCTTATTTACACTATTAAATATTCGTTCGATAATCAGCCATAAAAAGGATAGCTCCAAACTCGACTATGAATTGGGTGTAGATATCAATATGGAAAATGGGCAGGGAAAGCGGATAGCACAAGGCAAAAATCAAATTAACGATTATGCGATTTTTGGTTCACTACAATACAATCCCAATTCAAAAATTATTATTCGTCCTGGTGTAAGATGTGCATATAATAGCGTGTTTAAAGTTCCACCGATTGCATCACTAAACTTCAAA
>JADLER010000221.1 GCA_020846025.1 Bacteroidia bacterium
CAAATGTCCTGTTGAATTATGGTCTTTATGTTGTCTGTCACCTGTCAAAATGGTTTACTTTTTTCTTTTCTGTTTAACGGTCATTTTCTGTTGTGTCGTGTCGTAATACGCTTGCAGCTAACGTTTTGGCGGCTTGACGCAGGGCGGATTTTACCGACAAATGTTGATACGAAGATAATACTTTTTTCTTACCGAAAATGTTCAATCGGAGCACTTTGCCCGCCTTGCGTTCAAACCGCTTGTTAGCGGGTCGGGTAATGTTCTATAACATTTTCAGTTCCTCCATTTCAATTATCATATCTTTTAAAGTCTTTTCGAGAGGAGTGAGTTGAAGGTTAAAATCATTTATGACTTTTTGAGAATTAATTTTTATAGAATAACCAACATTTTTTTCTACAAATTGTCTTGTTAAATTAAAAATAGGCGCAAACAGATAAAGTAATAATTTAGGAGCCTCTTTCTTAGGTAGTTGGTATTTATTTTTAAATTCGATTTGAATTATTTTAGCAAAATTCAATAAAGAAGCTACTCTCTCTGATATAATATATCTTCCTTTTGCATTTATGTCTTCCATAGCTTGTATATGAACTTTAGCTATGTCTCGAACATCAACAAAACCAAATTCTAAATTGGGTACGCCAAAACAATAACTCCCTTTTAAAAACTCTTTCATCAATATAATACTCCCAGAATCTGCATATTTAGACAGAGGAGGTCCCATAACAAATGAGGGGTTTATAGTAATTAATTGCCATCTTTGTTGAGATTCATATATTTTCCAAGCTTCTTTTTCAGCTAATAATTTGGAATAAGCATAGGGTTGATGCTTAATAGAACTAGTTGTATTAAATTGATTTTCATCAAATTCTGAGAGGTTCAAATTTTTCATATCTATATTATCTCCAAAAACAGCCGCTACACTTGAAGTCATAACGACTTTTTTAACAGATAGTGAGAGATTAACTGCACGAAGAACATTTCTTGTTCCTATTAGAGCTGGTTCTATAAGTTCCTTTTGTGCATTTTTTATCTTGGTTTGAAATGGCGAAGCCATATGAATAACATAATCGCAACCCATTACAACCTCATCAAACGAACCCATTTTTAATAAATCTGCTTCCCATATTTCAAGTTTACCCTTTGAAGATTCCGCATAGTTTACTAAAAATTGGATTTTGGAAAGATTATTTTTATTTCTTGTTGTTAGACGAACATTGTATCCTCTTTCTAATAAATTTTTAACAACCCAAGAACCAATATAACCTGTTCCTCCGGTAACCAATACTGTATAATTCATAAGTTTAATTGAATTAGATATATGCCTTTATTATTCATTTTATTTTTATTCGAGTTTTTTAATTTTTAGTCCATTGCCAATAGAAATGTCAACCCCGACTTAAGTCGCCATTCCGCTGCGCTACAGGGCGTTTAAGTCTTAAGTGTTAGCCGTAGTTCTTTTGTCTCTCAACAAATTTTTCAAACTCTTTATTCTTATTTAGGAGAACGGGACCGTGTCCAAAACAAATAATTTTCGGACTTAATTCAGATAATTTTTGCAATGAATTGATGTTCTCAATTTTGTTGGTTGTAAAAATATGGGGTGGAAGATGTAACCCTTTTATGGTGGTCAATAAGTTCATATTTGTTGCGACATCTCCGATTATCAAAACACCATCTTTTTCTCTGAAAAGTGAAATATGACCATCAGAGTGTCCCGGTGTTTCTATTACCCTAAAGTTACCAATCATATCATTTTCTTTGATTGTTTTATCAATTTTGTGTCCTCGACCTGCCCAATATTTTTGTTGCAATCGGGCAATAATGTTTTTGTTTGACGGATAATCTTTGGTTACAAACCCTGTTTCTGCACGATAGACTTCCTTTTGATGACAATATAGAGGTAAGTTGAAATCGTTACAAATTTTGTCGCTACTACCTTGATGGTCTGCGTGGGCGTGTGTTAGAATGTGTAGGTGAACAGGAATTTCTTGCAGATGTTTGGAAATATTTTTATACGAACTTCTAATTCCTGCATCTATCAAAACACCTTCAGCAATGTAACAGTTAATACTATTTCTTGGCATTAAAGGTATGTGATATATGTCTTTTGCAATTTGTTGCATATTCTTCTTATTTTATTATGCAAAACTAAACACACTTCTAATCGCAAAAGAGGACATTTGTCCTATAATTAATTGCCGGATAAATTTTTTCTAATCCTTGAAACCGTTCGAGGGGTAACACCTATAAAGGAGGCTAAATCACTAAGTTTAACTCTTCGAATAAAATCGGGATAATAGTTTAAAATGAACAGATATTTTTCCTTTCCTGATTTATTATTTAAATGAATCAAAAAGTTTTCTTTTTCTATCAATTCTTGTTCTGCAACGGCTTTAATTAGAAAATTAAATGAAGGGAATTTATCTAATAGATTTATTAAAGAATCTCTGTTTATGATTAATAAATCGCATTTTTCCATTGCTTGAATATTCTTTTTAGATGGTTGTTGATTTAAAAAACTTTCATATGAGGTAATAAATTGATTTTCTAACTTTAAACAGATATTTACCTCATTCCCTTTATCGTCAACTACAAAGCCCCGAAAAGAGCCTTTTACAACAAATGCTATTTGATTACAAATTATAGTGTCAGTAATAAAATATTCTCCTTTATTTAATTGTACTTCTTTAAATAAAGGTAAAGCAGATTCTATTTCCTCCATTTTCAAAAAGCTATGTGAATTAAAATATTTTTTTAACATTGTTTCATTTACTGATTTTATTTACCTGCCCGCTAACGTTTTGGCGCTTGGCGAAGGTGGCGATTTTCAGCACAAAACTTCATACGAAGCACCGAACTTCAAATTTAGTAAAAACTGTCATACGAAGCACTTAACCGCCACTTTTGCCAAACGCCTGTTACA
>JADLER010000222.1 GCA_020846025.1 Bacteroidia bacterium
GTAATATCTATAATTTCGGAATTATCAGTACAGGATTCAAACTTTTTGATATAAGTGTACCAATGTTGTTTTTTTCCTAAAACCTCTAATTGCATTCTTAATTCTGAATTAGCAGATACACCTCCAGCAATAGCAATTTGATGGATATGAGTTTGCTTACTTACCTCTTTTAAATTTTTTAATAAATAACGTATTAAATGACTTTTATATGAAGCACAAATGTCATGTATATTTTGCTCAATAAATTGAGGGTTTTTGGCAAGATTTTCTTGTATAAAATATAAAAAGGCTGTTTTAATACCACTAAAACTATAGTTATTACTCTTTAAATGTGGCATGGGAAAAGTAAATTTTTGAGCATCGCCTATTTTTGCTAATTTATCAATTAAAGGACCACCAGGGTAAGGCAATCCTAATATTTTAGCAGCTTTATCAAAAGCCTCTCCCACGGCATCATCTTCGGTTTCAGCAAGAAGTTCAAATTCTAAGAAATCTGTTACTTTAACAATTTGTGTATGCCCTCCACTCACAGTTAAACACAAAAAAGGAAATGATGGCATCTTGGGTTTTTCTATCACATCACGTTCTTTTATAAAATGAGCTAAAATATGTCCTTGCATGTGGTTTACTTCAATTAATGGAATTTGAAGGGCTAATGACAAAGATTTTGCAAAAGATAAACCCACTAATAAACTCCCGCTTAAGCCAGGACCTCGTGTAACCGCAATAGCACTTAAGTCTTTTAAAGTTATTTGTGCCTTTTTTAATGCCGTATCTATTACAGGTAAAATATTTTTCTGATGATCGCGACTGGCTAACTCAGGTATTACACCGCCGTATTGCTTATGTACACTTTGATTAGCTGTAATATTAGCAAGAACAATCCCATCTTTTAAAACAGCACACGATGTGTCATCACAACTCGACTCAATTCCTAAAATATATGTTTCAGCCATGTTTTTTACCCTAACTTATTAATAATCGCCTATCTATATCTTATTATTTCTTAACACAAAGGATTTGCGATTATTCTTTATTTTTATACACTATGAGCAATTCTACCAAAGTTACAAAATTAATATCGAAAACTCTGTTGTTTTCAATATTAGTTGTTTTTTCTTTGCTCATTACGCTCTTTATTTTACTTCAAACAACAAGTTTTCAAACTTGGTTGGCGCACAAAGCTACTAATTACCTAAGTAAAGAACTAGGCGCTGATGTAAAAATTGAACGTGTAAAAATTTCGTTTATTAAGAATGTGAGCTTACAGGGAGTTTTTGTAAGCGATATACATCATGATACTTTAGTCTATGGCAAAGAAATAACTATAAACGTAAGCGGATTTAATTTTAATAAGAAAAAATTGAGTATTGATGAAGTAAAACTCAATCAAGTAAAAATTAAACTCTTAAAATATGTGGGCGAACCTGATTGGAATTTTCAGTTCTTAGCCGATTACTTTGCCTCTAACGATTCGCTTCCTAAAGACACCACGTCATCGCCATGGAAAATACGGTATGGTGCGCTCAAATTAGCCGATGTAGATTTTACATATCGCTTATTTAGAGACACCAATAAAGTAGTTCGAAACATGAATTATAATCATATTCATGTAAGTAACATATACGGTACGTTTACTCAAATAAAGATAAATGCAGATACCATAGCTGCGCAAATCACCAACCTAAGCGCCAAAGAACATTCGGGTATTGAGGTAAAAAATTTAACAACACTAGCTCGGGTTTCCTCTACCGAATTACGTTGCGATAGTATGTATTTAAAAACAGCCAATAGTTTTGTAAAAGGTCAGTTGCAATTTCAATATAGTACTTGGTCGGATTATATTGATTTTATTGAAAAAGTATATATGAAAGGAAACTTTAAAGATAGCACCTATGTGAACTTTAAAGACATTGCCTATTTTGCCGAAGACATTAATGGCATGAACGAAGTAGTTGTATTAAAAGGTAAAGTGCAAGGTTTTGTAAACGATTTACATGGAAAAGACATGATGCTCAGTTATCGAGAGAATACCCAATTTATAGGCGACGCAAGTATTACAGGTTTACCAGATTTTGAAAAATCATACATGCACTTTGACGCCAAAAAATTAACTACCACAAAATCAGATTTAGAGAAATTCCCATTACCGCCTTTCACAAACCCTACTCATCTCAATCTTCCAAGCGAAGTAGAGAAACTAGGTATCATTACTTACAAGGGAAAATTTGACGGATTCATCAATAGTTTTATTACTTATGGCTCATTTAAAACTGATATTGGAAATGTAAAAGCCGATATGCAAATATCTAATGTTAGCAATGGAAAACTTATGAGTTATTCGGGAACATTTGAAACATCAAACCTTAATTTATCAAAACTATTCCCGAATTTTAAACTCGTAGGACCAACATCTATTTCAGCCAAAATACAAGGAAAAGGTTTAACACAAAAAGAATTAGATGCCAAATTTGATGGGCAAATTTATTCAGCAACGTTCAATAACTATCAATACCAACATGTAAAGATAAATGGTGAATTTCACAAACAAATATTCACTGGCAGTATAATTAGTAAAGATACTAATGCTGTGTTTGATTTTAATGGCGCTGTAGATTTTAATAAAGAAATCACAAAAATGAATTTTAACTCTACGGTTCATCATCTAGATTTAGAAAAAACAAATTTTGCTACATCTCAACTCAATGGAATTGTTTCTTCAAGAATATATATAAATTTAGATGGAAGCAATATTGATAATTTAACTGGGATTATTCATTTAGATAATACCAGCCTACAAACCCCTCAAAAAAAACATCACTTAAAACATTTTGATTTAGAGTTAAATCAATTTACTGATAAAAAAAATATAAAATTCGTCTCAGATGTAGCCGATGCCGAATTGGTAGGAAAATTTAAACTAAGTACCTTACCTATTGCATTTAATCAATACCTCAACGAGTACTTTCCAACTTTTTTTAAGAAGAAAGAGAATTATATATATAGTGACAAAGCTGATTTAAAAGTACAGATAAAAGACTTTGGAATTGTAAATGATCTTTTTATTAAAAATTTATTTATAAGTAAAAACACCGAACTTAATGTCTCATTTGATGCTTCTATTAATTTCTTATATGCCAAAGTAAATAGTTCATTAATTGATTTTGCAGATTTAAAATTTAAAAACAATCTTTTGCAAATGAACTCGATGCCCAAAGGAATTTCATTAACTTATAAAGCCAATGCCATTCACACCACCGATAGCTTTGCATTTAGAAATCCAAGCCTTGTTTTATCTTCTGATAATACAAATTCCAACTTTAATTTAACTTGGGATAATTATTTAAAACCGAATA
>JADLER010000223.1 GCA_020846025.1 Bacteroidia bacterium
CGGGAGGTTTGAAACAGGCTCACCAGCTAATTCCAGTCTTATTAAAAATTGTTTGGTTGAAAACGATTCACTTATTTTTTCATCGGGTATTACACCTAATTCAGGTCACGCCATCGGTGGAATAGTTGGTTTCTTAGGCGGTAGTTACGCTTACCAATTTGAACGTAATATTTCTCGTCATAATTATTTTTATTCAAGAGTTGGTTACACAACCAGAACTAATATTGGCGGTGCTTTGATTGGCATAATTTCTACTCCGGCTTCAATAATACAATATAACCTTTCGCATTCAAACAAAGCAGACTTTGGCAATGGCGGTGCACCTAATAACTTTCCCTGGGGCTTCGGCGGTATCTTCGGATTTACAAGTGCTAATAACATTCATACATTTCAACAGAATTATGCCGCTAATAATGAATGCCTTGGGTCAAATCAAAGCGGTGGATTTTTTTCAGAAGATAATTCAACAACAACAGCACAGGCTATAGATAGCACATTAAATTTTTGTGATATTACAAGTTTCACAGAACCAAACACAGTTTACGGCTCTGTTAGATATTCAGCATCACAATATCCATCAGCAAAAACATCAGCACAACTTAAAGACATCAACACGTTTGTAGGTTGGGATTTCACAAACACCTGGGCAATCGATTCAACAAAAAACAATGGTTTTCCTTATTTAGTAAATCAATAGTTTTATTTAGATTTCAGCATAAATTATATTGGTATAAATAATGTTTAAATATCTTACCTTATTTTTTCTCGTAGCTCCAATTTTCGTTTATTCACAAACTGGAAAAAATATAAAAAAAATTGATTTGCCAGAGTCTGTCCAGTCGTTGATTGGTTTTTATGATATTTATAAAAATCAACTTTTATCTGATTCCATTTTAGTAAATGAACAAAACGTTGACTCAATAGGTAAATTTGTTATTTCCCCTATATATAAATCTCGTCTTGAACCAACTTTTGATGGATTTTTAGAATGGCTCAAAGATATTAGCACATATTATGATTATGGTAATAAGAGATATTATTGGAGTAAATAAGTGAATCATTATTTTCTTAAATAATAGGTTTTTTTTATGTTTTATTAAAAATAAAACAAAAATCCACTACTTAAAGATATTATATTGCTGCCAGCACTAACTCCTTCGTATTCACTATCCTTAAATCTTCTTTGTGCATAACCTAACCCTGTATTTATTAATACGTTCTCTGTAACCTGTACTTTAATACCAGCTAATAATGCCCATCCAAAACCAGTTGCCGTTACATCCGCATTTCCAGCGCTCTGAAATACTGAATTGTAAAATATTCTCCCCTCAACATATGGGGTTAAATTAGATTCGCCAATAAAATTATAACCAGCGCTGCCTCCTAAAGTAAAACCAGTAAGTGAACTTTCATTTTGCACATATAATTCAAAAGATGTGATAAAGCCTATTGCAAAACCATCGGCGATAAAATAGTTTAGCGGTAGATAGATAACCATTTGGCTAATTGGTTTTCCTTCTTCTTTCCCATTTGTAACTGCAGTTGTACTTGTAAAAGCCAAACTACCACCCATTTCAATATTTCCTTCTTTGGCATAATCTTGTGCATTCGTGCTAAACATAATTGTTATACTACAAAACAAGTATATTATTATTATTTTCATTTTTATTTCCTAGTTTATTATTCATTAAAAATATCACCATATGTGATACTTCCCTCTACATTGAAATAACATCTCACAAAACCTTTAGCAAGATTTATTTGCTTAAAGCTAATATTTATACTATGTACACCTGCTTCTGCATAATTGTCATAAAGCAGCACTGTCTGTTTAGTTACAGGATGATGTAAGTAAATCTTAATTTTTTTACTTTTATTAATCTGGAAACCAACAGTGCATTGGTCGTTAGTTGGATTTGGGTATGCAGCTTTTGGATAAAAACCTTTATTTGGTAGTCCAAACCAATCACCACCACTATCTCCCCCCAATGGCGTGGGATCATCGTATCCAGTTCTAAGTATTCCAAGATATGGCCCGGGATATACCACCAAACCATCTCCACTGGTCTCACACTTAAAGATTACTAAACTTAGAATTGAAAAGAATAACATTAACTTGTACTTTCCCATAAGTTCCTTTTTTATCGCTAAAGAATAGTTTTATTTATCTCTATGTTAAATTAGTTATTATTTATATTTCTTTAAATTTGTATAAAAATACCATACATTTGTATAGTATGGAAATTAAACCCTTCAAATCTCAATTATTTAAGCGAATTATCAAGCCTGATAACCCATCTTTCTGGCCTTATCTTTATGCAGAGATATTATTTCGCCTAAAAGTTTTAGAAGATCGTAAATGTCCTTGTAAAAAATGCTATATGGATAAACACAATCTTGAGTGGCGTATTTCAGAAATGGAAAATGATGGCAGTATCGAAAAGAACTTCCGCCCACCAGATGATAAAGCTGTTGGATATTGTGGTCGTGCAGAACTTCCACCAAAGTATAAAATAAAGTAACCCTGCAACCGAAGCTGCAGGGCCTGTTGCTAAATTGAAGCTTGGGGGAGGACTTCTC
>JADLER010000224.1 GCA_020846025.1 Bacteroidia bacterium
ATCAAAAACGTATCGTGGAAACTTATGGCGAAGATATTCCTGCCTATTTTCATCCAATAATTCGTAGTGCCGAGGCTTGCTACAAATCATCGTCATTTGCCGTACAACTAGCCAAGCAATACAATACCCGACTACATATTTTACATATTTCTACTGCTAAAGAGTTAGAGTTATTTACTAATAACATTCCATTAAATCAAAAACGAATAACGGCTGAGGCTTGTATTCATCATTTATGGTTTAATGATGACGATTATAATACAAAAGGAAATTGGATTAAATGGAATCCGGCTGTGAAAACGGAATACGATAGAGCGCATATTTTTGAAGCGGTTTTAGATGGTAGAATTGATGTTATAGCTACTGACCACGCACCTCATACTATTGACGAAAAAATGCAATCCTATTTAAAATCTCCGAGTGGCGGACCATTAGTACAACACTCTGTTTTGGCTATGTTAGAGTTTTACAAACAAGGAAAAATTTCGTTAGAAAAGATGGTTAGATTAATGTCACATAATGTGGCTGATATTTTTAAAATTGAAAAACGAGGTTATATTCGCGAAGGTTATTTTGCTGATTTAGTTTTAGTAGATTTGAATAAACCTACTTCTGTAACTAAAGATCAAATTTTATATAAATGCCAGTGGAGTCCATTTGAAGGAAATACCTTTGCTTCATCTATTCATAAAACCATTGTAAATGGTCATGTAGTGTATGATAACGGTAAGTTTAATGAAGATGTAAAAGGGCAAAGATTAAGTTTTAATCATCACTAAGTTTTTACTTTATACGACTCAATTTGTATAACTTTTTCGCAGAAGTGATACTCGTCTTTTATTGAATTAGAGCAAACAATAATGGTTTTATGAATGGCATAATGTTGTATCATCTCTTTATACCATTCAATAACTTTAGCGTCTAAATTAGTGGTAGGCTCATCTAAAAATAAAACCGGTGCATCGGCCAATATGGCTAATACTAATTTTAAACGTTGCCTCATGCCACTCGAAAACTGTTTAATGTATTTATGCTGATGTGCTTTTAACCCCGATAATTCTATAATAGATTGAATGTTAAGATTGGGTAAAAATGCTTTAAACTCTTCAACATGTTTGAGTTGTTCTTCGAAGGTAAAATCTTCGATCAATTCTAGGTAAGGTGATGCCAAACTAATAAATCTGTATGGCTTATCTCCCTCAATGGTTTGATTATTAACTTGATATTCAATACTGCCTTCGTTGATGTCTAAGTAGCCAGTAAGTGCTTGTAAAAGAGTTGATTTGCCAGAACCATTTAAACCTAAAATAGCTAATTTATCGCCTTGTTGTATGTGTAAATCAACATGCCTAAAAATCCATTCTTTGCCAAATTTTTTTCCGACATTATTAGCAATAATATTTACAGACTTACTCAATAGCAGTTATTTTTAGTCATCAAATGTAATGTTTTCGGAGTGATTGTACTAATACAATAATAAAAAATCATTTGTATCTTTGCAGTCTTGAAAGTCTTGAAGCGCATATTTGCACCAATTTGGAAAGCATGGTTTTTTATAAATTTTGCTATCACATTTATTATTTTGTATCCATTCTTTTTTATTACTATTAAATTACAATGGTTAAACCTTACTTTTAAAATAAAACGAGTTTGGTCTTTTTGTATTGCTTATTTTTCGGGTGTTATACCAACATTAATTTATGAGTCAAAATCTAAAAAAATGCCAAAGCCATCGGTGTTTGTTGGTAATCATACTTCTTATTTAGATATTGTGTTAAGCACTTTTTATATTGATCATTTGGCTTTATACATGGGGAAAGCAGAATTGTTAAAGGCACCGTTATTTAAAACTTTTTTTAAAGGAATGGATATTGCCGTGAACAGAAAAAGCATCAAAGATTCGCATAGAGCGTTTACTAGAGCAGGGGAGGAGATTGATAAAGGAAGAAGTATGGTGATTTATCCAGAAGGCACTATATCGAGTAATGGTGTTTTAAAAGCCTTTAAAAACGGCCCTTTTAAATTAGCCATTGAAAAACAAGTACCTATTGTACCTGTTGTAAACCTTAATAACTGGGAGTTGTTACAAAACGGTGGTTTTTTTAAAAGTAATGGCCGACCAGGAATTGCTAAAACAGTAATTTTAGAACCAATTGAAACAAAGGGATTAACCGAAGAAAATTTAGTAGATTTACGAGATAAAGTATATCATTTAATAAACGATACCTTAACCAAATACAATGGCACAAAAAATTGATATAAAAACGGTAGATGAAGTGGCTCACTTAGCACGCTTAGAGTTTAACGATGAAAGCAAAGCTGAGATTTTAAACGACATGAACCGTATGTTACAATTTGTAGATAAATTAAACGAATTAAATACTGATGGTGTAGAGCCATTGATATATATGACTGATGAAAAAAATGTGTTACGCGAAGATAATCCTGCGCATACCATTTCTCAAAAAGAGGCATTGAAAAATGCACCAAAAAAAGATTCGGATTATTTTAAAGTGCCTAAAGTAATTTCAAATAAGTAGTTTTTGTTTATTTAGAAAAGTTAGAACAAACAAAGTGAGAAAAATAAATTATTTCTCTAAACTATTTATTAACTTTTCTAGAATTGTTATGGCAGATTGGCTAATAATTGTTCCTGGTCCAAACACTCCAGCAACGCCTGCTCGATACAAGAAATCATAATCTTGTTGAGGGATGACGCCTCCTGCAATAACTAATATATCTTCACGATTGTATTTTTTTAATTCTTCTATCACTTGCGGAATGAGTGTTTTGTGCCCTGCAGCTAAAGATGAAACACCTAAAATGTGTACGTCGTTTTCAACAGCTTGCTTTGCTGCTTCGGCCGGTGTTTGAAATAATGGGCCAATATCTACGTCAAAACCCATATCAGCAAAACTGGTTGAAATAACTTTTGCGCCACGGTCGTGGCCATCTTGTCCCATCTTAGCTATCATAATCCTTGGGCGACGACCATCTAATTCAGCAAATTTATCTGCTAATTCTTTAGCTTTCAAAAAATGTTTATCCATACTTATTTCTTTACTATATACACCTGCTATGCTTCTAATATTAGCCTTATATCTACCATAAACTTGTTCTAGTGCATACGATATTTCTCCTAAGCTACATCTTACACGTGCTGCATTTATTGCTAGTTCCAATAAATTACCTTTTCCAGTTTTAGCAGCATGAGTTAAGGCATCTAATGCATTTTTTACATCTTCGGAGTTGCGTTCAGTTTTTAATTGTTTTAATCGCTCAATTTGTTGCGCTCTTACTTTAGCATTATCAACATCTAAAATTTCAATTGATGTTTTTTCATCAGTAAGGTATTCGTTTACTCCTACTATTATATCTTTTCCGCTGTCAATTCGGGCTTGTTTACGTGCAGCAGCTTCTTCAATACGCATTTTAGGAATTCCTGTTTCAATGGCTTTGGCCATACCACCCAATTGTTCTACTTCTTCAATTAATGCCCAAGCCTTATGGGCAATTTCATGCGTTAATGTTTCTACATAATATGAACCTGCCCATGGGTCCACCACCTTACAAATATTAGTTTCTTGTTGTAAATAAATTTGGGTGTTACGTGCAATACGCGCACTAAAATCGGTTGGTAGAGCAATAGCTTCATCGAGTGCGTTGGTATGTAAACTTTGTGTATGTCCCATTGCGGCTGCTAATGCCTCAATGCAAGTACGTGTTACGTTATTAAAAGGATCTTGTTCGGTTAAACTCCAGCCACTAGTTTGACAATGCGTGCGTAATGCCATACTTTTTTCGTTTTTAGGATTAAATTGTTTTACCAATTTTGCCCATAGCATACGTGCTGCACGCATTTTAGCAATCTCCATAAAATGATTCATGCCTATGGCCCAAAAGAAAGAAAGGCGAGGTGCAAAGTCATCAATATTTAATCCAGCTTTTAAACCAGTGCGTATATATTCTAATCCATCAGCTAAGGTGTAAGCCAATTCAATATCGGCTGTTGCGCCTGCTTCTTGCATGTGGTAGCCACTAATTGAAATTGAATTAAACTTTGGCATTTTTTGAGAAGTAAACTCAAAAATATCGGCAATAATTTTCATTGAATGAGCGGGTGGATAGATATAAGTATTACGCACCATAAATTCTTTAAGAATATCATTTTGAATGGTACCACTTAATTTTTCCATACTCACACCTTGTTCTTCGGCAGCTACTATGTAAAATGCTAATATGGGCAATACAGCCCCATTCATGGTCATACTCACACTCAT
>JADLER010000225.1 GCA_020846025.1 Bacteroidia bacterium
ATTAATACTACGATGACAAAAAGGAATAAAATGAAACTTGACCTCAATGCCATCAGAGTTTATTACTGTATTTAACTTTATACAAACAAACCAAATACTAAACAATAATGTTGAACCTAATGTTACAATCATTATCCAATTGAATGTTTCAGGATTTTCATTTGGTTTTTGTTTGATGATGCCACTCCATTCGAAATAGAAAATGATTGCAATAAGAACAAATGGAAAAAAAGAAATAAAATAGTGCCACCATTTATTAAACCTTTGAATTTCTTCAAATTTAGGGGCTAAATCCATATTACAAATGTTTCAAGTGATTGAATCAAAGGTAAGAATAAATTGTGGAAAATTTTGTAATAAACTTAAAGTTAGATCGAATAATAGTAGTTTCTTGAGGAGTTCTTTTAGTTACTTTCCTATGCAAAATTTCCCAAAGATGTTCCCTAAAAGGTCTTCTGAGCTCACATTGCCTGTAATCTCAGATAAAGCTTCTAAAGCATAACGAATATCAAGCGCTAAAAAATCACTTTGTATGTTTTGCTTTAATCCTTCATTTACCTTTTCTAATGATTGTTGTGCTTTTAATAATGAATCAACGTGTCTTGAGTTTGTAACTACTGTTTCGGTTGCTTGAATTGTTGAAGTATTAAACAGTTGTGTTAAATTATTTTTCAACGTATCAATGTGTTGGTTTTGCTTAGCAGATATGTAAATTATATTATCTATACCTGAAAATTTATGTAATAATTCATCTTTTGATAATTCATCAATTTTATTGCCAACTACTAGTAAATGTGCATTTTTAAGATGTTCTTTTATTTTTAAGATGTCTTGTTGTAATATATTCTTTTCAATGGATGCAACATCAAATAAATAAATTACAATTGCAGATTTTTTAATGACATCAAAGGCTTTGTTTACTCCTATTTGTTCTATCACATCTGTTGTGTTTCTAATGCCAGCTGTGTCAATAAAGCGGAATAGGATCCCGTTTATAATGAGTTGATCTTCTATGGTGTCGCGGGTGGTTCCAGGGATCTCACTAACGATAGCACGTTCATCTTCTAGCAGCATATTGAGCAATGTAGATTTTCCAGCATTAGGCTTTCCAACTATAGCTACTGGTACTCCGTTTTTTATCACATTGCCAATCTCAAAACTGTGTATGAGTTTACGAATAGACTGTAAAATAGTTTGTACTAATTGATTTAATTCTTTTCTGTTTGCAAACTCAACATCTTCTTCACTAAAATCTAATTCTAGTTCAATTAATGAAGCAAAGTTGAGTAAGTTTTCACGTAATAATACTATTTGATGACTAAAACCACCACGCATTTGCTGCATGGCTACTTGATGTGAGGAAGCGGAATGACTCGCAATTAAATCAGCTACTGCTTCGGCCTGACTTAAATCAAATTTTCCGTTTAAAAATGCTCTGAGTGTAAATTCACCTGCTTGTGCAGGGCGCGCACCCTGTGCATAAAGTAATTGTAGAATTTGTTGTTGAATATACGTTGATCCATGACATGATATTTCAATGACATCTTCACCTGTATATGTGTTTGGAGCCTTAAATATGGTAATTAATACTTCATCTATAATTTGATTATTTTGATTAACGATTACACCAAAATGAGCGGTGTGGCTATTTTTCAGTTGTAGTAATTTAGGTTTTAATTGTTTGGATTTAAAAACAGTTTCAGAAATCGAAAATGCCTTGTTGCCACTTAACCGTATAACTGCAATGGCACCACTTCCATGAGGCGTTGCCAGGGCAGCAATGGTGTCGTTATTTAATAAATAGCTACTCATATTTTGAGTTTGCAAAGTTATTAATTAATGTTAATATTTGAGAAATCAATAAACTATTAAAGTACTTTTTTTTAGTTATATTCGTTATGACTCAAAATTACCTTTATGTTTAATACCTCTTCAGAGTATATCCAAGAAATTACTCAAAGTATTTCTAATGCGGATTATAGCCTTTCTTCAAGGCGCATGTTAGATTTTTTATATGATTACAATGTTAGTTCAAATGCAGAATTAAAACGATTGAGTTATGAAATTCGACAAAACTATTTAACTCTTTCGCAAGATGAAAGTTTAAAAATAACGAAGTTACAAGAACAATGTCATGCTTGGCTGCAATTGGCAAATCAGTTAATGATTCATCTTCCTCAGAGCCAAGTACCTAATGAGAATACCATTGTATATTCTGCAAGCGAGTTGAGTAAAGAATTTGTTTCGGCTAATCGTAGTTTTAAGTTACATCCTTTGTCTTTAGAAATTAAACTAGGAGAATTAACGGCTGTTGTGGGAGAAAATGGTAATGGTAAAACAACACTGTTGAGACTAGTGTCGGGAGAGCTTGCTAAAAGTACAGGCAATGTGATTTATTTCGAAAATCAACAAAATGATTGGTATAACATAAAAGGTAAAATAGCTTACATTCCTCAACGCCCCAATAGATGGTATGGTACTTTGATTGATAATTTACATTTTTATTGTACAATAAAGGGTATTAAGCATGAAGATAATGAAGATCATGTTAATTACATTTTACATCGCTTAGGCTTATATCAATTTCGTAATTTAAAATGGACGGAGATTTCGAGTGGTTATCGTTTACGATTTGAATTGGCTAAAGCTTTAATGATGCGACCACAATTATTAATATTAGATGAGCCTTTGGCTAATTTAGATATCAATGCCCAACAATTGTTTATTCAAGATTTAAAATATTTGTCACAGTCGGTGAAAAACCCAATGGGTGTTATTTTAAGTTCACAGCAATTACACGAATTGGAACGTAATTGTCAAAATATAATTTTTATCAAACAAGGTAAAACCATTTATAGTGGAAATCAACAAGCATTTGCAACTAACCGACAAGCCAATGCGTATGAAATAGGAGGGAACTTTAATTATCTACAAATTAAGGAGTATCTTTCAACTCTTAGTGATATAAAAATTATTGATTCGGGTACGGTGTTTATTATCAATACGCCACTACATATCGATAGTGCTACAATTCTTAAAACAATTACAGATAAGCAAATTCCTGTTAATTATTTCCGTGATATTTCTAAATCAACTCGTCAATTATTTCAAAAAGATATTTAAACTTAATTACTATGCTTACATTCTTAGCTCCTAAATTTATGAAGGCCTTCGACAAGTTTTTATTGTTGAACTACCCTTTTTGGTTTATCGTTAAAATCCATTACATATTATATTTTACTATACTTATGTGGTTGCTTAGTTTTGGTATTGGATATTTATTACATATTGATATTACCGATTATAGCCCCGAAGCAGTTTCGGGAACATGGATTTTCTTCATGGCTGTCTTAGCTGTTATTTTGTTTTGCGTGTGGATGTATCATCTCACCATTTATAATAATGAAGACCATTATGGGAAATTTACAAAATGGGATGATGTTAAATTTTTAGGTGTCTTTATTATTGGTATAAATTTATTAATGTCCTTTTCTTATCCAATGCAATGGGTAGTGAAACATCGTTTGGCCAATACATTTACCGATGCACAATTAGCACAACAGTACAATACCTTAAACTTAGGACATAAATATATAGGAAATAATATTGATGATTATCAATATTGCGGTTTTGATGTTCATGATACAATTTCATATCAACAAGCTCAAAGTGATACCAATTGTTTTAAAAATGGAAGTATGTATCGCGACTTGAATAAGTACAAGAATTTTGTAAGATTTTCACCAGATAAGAATGATTATGATTATGACCTCATTCGCTTTTGGGATAAATCGGAAATTAAGGCGAGTAAAGAGTTTTCGGATAATATGATGTCTGCATCAGGTATAGAAAAAGCCTATCAACAACATCAATCCGATGGTGCTAAACTAGGTGCGATTGATGATTATTTTAAAGTAGTGAAAATTTATAATTCGGATAAATATGATTACCAAAATATGGGTTATTCTTATACCCCAAAGGATTATTTGGATAATTATAACCATTATGAGAAAACATGTGTCATTGGATTTCCTGTAGCCTATAACTATAAAGGAACTACAAGTATCGAATATGAGCAAGAGGCATATTTACCTACTCCCGACGTTTCTTATCAGCTTAATAACATCTTCAAAGCAAAGTTTACCAAAATTTATTTGGTGAGTTTATCATATCTCCGTTTTTGTTTTTATTTTTCATTTTATGCTTCATTATTAATGATTCTATTTAGAAATAATCGTTGGCAACATTACTTGGTTACAGCTGTTACAGTAATCTTATTATCTATTATTATTGGAATTATTTCATTAATTAGTTTACCTAGTGCTTATCCAACTCTTTATATATTAGTATGGGTAGTAGCAGGTATTATGAGTATAAAGTACTCCTATAAGAGAGAGAGATACAGTGTGATTGATGTAGTAGCAACCAATATATTTTATATTGGTTTACCTTTGATGCCTTATTTTCTTTGTGAGTATGCCCATGAAATTTTTGGTTGGTATAAATGTAGCTTCTCAGACGTAGATGATATTCAAGCTCAGATTGAATGCTCAATAAAGGAATACACGTTTAAAAACATTTGTTATTATGCTCGTGTAATTGGAATTACCGTGTTTATCGTATTGGTTATGCCATTTTATAAAGTTTTCTTTATAAATCAAAAGGCATTACCAAATGTAAAATAAATGAGATAACGTTTCAGTTACTTTACGTGTTTTTCTTCGGTTTGTAATACTTCGTAGTAAGTTGGGCTATTCGGATCAGCATCGTATATATAAGCTACCACATGGCATTTTTCAGGGCGATATGAAGTGTTAATGGATTTAGTATAAACTTTAGTGATTGAGTCATTTAAAAAAGCTCCCGAAGCAAATACAGCATCTCCCCACGTACTATTTATGGCATCGCGTAACACATGGTTAAAAACATAATTAGTAATTTTTTGTGATGGAGCAGGAGGGGATACAATTCGATAATCTAGTTGTTCGGCTACGATACTATCTTCTGTTAAAAGCACAACTAATTTATACATGCCCGAATTAGTAGTAAGCGATTTTACGGTTACTTTTGTGTTTAATAAATTACTAGAAGCTGTAAAGGAGTTATTTATTTTTAATTCAAATTTGGCAGCTGTAGAAAGCATTTGAACAGTTTCTGCTTCCCATGAAGAATAGGCTTTAATAAAACCTCCTGTCCCATGTCCCACACGATTAATTAAACCGTTAGGGTTTCCTGCTGATGAAATACCAAATTCAGTGTCATAAGCATTGCCAGTTGCAGTTCTAAAATCGGTAGGATAAGAAGCATTGATGTTGGCAAATGAACCAGCATGTATAGCAATTGGAATTATTTTTTCACCATATACATTATGTAAATATCTAAGTGTATCAGCTGCGGCTGGGCAATTACCACATTTATGACCAGTGTAATCTTCTATTAATACTTTTCTATTGCCACTTATTACTTGCACATTCGGATCTCTCGCATCTTTCACTTTATCGCAGCAGGTAAAACAAGTGGTGATGCTGATACATAATGCTGAAATTAAAATATAATTTTTCATTGGCTATATTTTTTAAAAACTAGATGAAATACTTAAACTTAAACCATTTGATGCTGGAACAAAACGACACACGCCACCTGCACAAAAAATGCCTTGACGCTGACGCCCATAACTTATTGATATACGGGTAGGCCCACTAATATAGGCTAACATGCCATAGTAATAATGTACACGTTTCGTAATATCCGGATTATTGTAGTTATATTGGTCGGCAACTGTAATACTCCAGTGAGTTGAAGGTGTCCATTCAACTAAAGCTGATACCCATGAACCAGTATTACCAATAATGTTTTTTTCATTAGTTACTGGATCTATTTTCTTGTCTTTGTAATCATAGCTTGCAAAATAACCTTGACCTTCAAAACGAATTGCTGAATTAGATTTATATCTCCAAGTTAAATCTATCACACCTATATTTGAATGAATATCTGGATGTTCTTCTTTATCAAGAGTATTAAATTGAACAATGGATTGATTTAAGAATTGGTTAGCATACATTAATGTTATTTTTAACTTCTTTGTAAATTTCTTTGTAATTTCAATATTAAAATCGTGGTAATACTCATCACCTACAGAGCCATAATTAGTAGTATATTTATAATGGTTGGCAGTATCTTTTATTACTGGAATCCCAGTAGTATCTGTTCCAAAAAACATTGAACCGTTCAAAGTTATATCCATTCCATACTTACCACCAAGCCAAGTTCCTTTTTTTACTTTATATTGTATTTCTGCACTTCCACCAATTTCACCGTTTGGTTGGGTTGCATAAGGATAATAAGCCATTAATGAATAGGTGTGAAATTTACTAAAGTCAGGCAAATAATTAATCATGTCAATGGTATTGGTTGCATTACGGTCGCTTCTAAAACTCATGTTGTCAATCATTTTACCAGAAAGTAAAAATGAGAAACCATTGGTG
>JADLER010000241.1 GCA_020846025.1 Bacteroidia bacterium
AGAAGAAATTGCTGCACACGAAGGAATCTTCTCGAAAGAAAAACGATTTTCGAATGAAAGCCTATCGAACGGCGTCAAGTGTTCCACCTCCGTCTTTTTTCTCTAATGATCTTAGTCGATTCCTATGTTTCGCTTCTGTAAGACGTGGCAAGGCCTCACATTTCATTGGACTTTGCACTGACTTCTTCTAGAACAAGTTATCAATAGAATTTTTCAAGTTCGAAAAACAAGTGATTATGAAATCGAAATGTATCATCAGGAATTAATGGCTTCGAAACACAGATTTTTCTAAACGATATTCATTGTTCTACGATGAATCTTCAGCAATATTTCGCATATGTTTCCAGAGAATCTGTGATTCGTCTTTGTTCGCAAATGAATAGGAGAGAGATATTCCGTCGAATTTTTTTCTTCGTATTTATACCCATGTATTTTTCCATTTTCATTACATACCAATCATTCGACGAAACGCCAGTAAGATGAAGCAACGTTTTGCTGGTCAACTTTTGGCTTTGCTTTTGATCGTACAATCATGTACATCTAAACAAAGTGCGCAATCTTTTATCCGTTGTTTGACCGGTTACAAGGACAGGTAATCGATGATTAGAATAGTCAAGAGATTTTTATTTTAAAACAAATAATTTGTTTTCAACAACTTTTTTCTAGTGACGGCAAACCTCTGGATTGCCCTGCGGGCATGGTCTACTCAGAATGCGTTAGTAATTGTCCCAAAACGTGCAAAAATCCGTACATCAATTCCGAAAACAAGCAATGTTTACGGCGTTGTTGGCCAGGTTGTGTTTGCGCTGAGGGAACCGTCATGGATGAAGGTCGAAACGGTGTATGTGTACCTCTCGAAGACTGTACATGTAGACATCGAGGAAAGACTTTCATGTCTGGCGAAGTATTACAACGTCGTTCACAACGATGGTATGTACAATTCATAAATCAATAGAAATCACATCAAGATTTCGATACGTTTTCATTTATTTTAGTCAATGTGAAAATGGAGATTGGATCTGTCACGATCAATCGACTTCATCACGAACGTGTTCATTGGTTGGTTTAACTCACCTGACAACGTTTGATGGAGCCATCATGGATCTGAAGCCAGCTCATTATCTATTGACTCAGGTAAAAAACTTATTTATTTATTTTGACTTCTCACTTAAAAATCAAATATTTTCCAGGCGATTGATGATGAACGAATGAAATTTCGCATTGAAGCAACAGTGCAACGAGATTTCCAACGTGAATTATCGATCACAATTGGCATTAATACAATCATTTTATCGGATATTCATTCGATAAAATTGAACGGCAA
>JADLER010000226.1 GCA_020846025.1 Bacteroidia bacterium
CGTTATGGTACATTGTTAACCAAGACAGCGTTATGACAAATCAGCTCAAATATGACAACAAAGTAGCCTTGACAATTGCTTCTCTTAGGAAAATGAGAAGAATTAAGCAACTAACTGTGGCAAATGCTCTTTGCATAGACCAAAGTGTTTATAGCAGAATCGAAAGTTGCGACATAAATATTACACCTGGACAATTAAAAATTATATCTGAAGTACTTAATATTAGTACTTTTCAAATCATAACAATTGTAGAACATGAACTTGAGGTAGAGACTACACCTAATATTAAAACATCTCTACCCTCTTTGATTGCAAACTATATTTTAACTTTTCATTCTTACAATACTATTAATGAATTTAAGAAAGTTGACTACCAAAAAGTCATAGAAATAATTCAAGCCAAGATAAGGCAGATAGAAGAGTAGCGTGATATATGCAGAATTTGCATAAAAATTTTCAAATGAAAAGAAAATTTCTTTAGACGTTTGTCAAACATAAACTCAGGACATTTATGTCAAAAAAATTAATTTTATTATTAACCAATTCAAATTTAAGAAACATGAGAAAATTACTTTTGATTCTAGCATTTATCGGTTTGGTAACCGCTGTAGATGCAACAACGCCTATTGAAATTTCAAGAGGTAAAGGCAAAGCTAAATTTAATTGCTGTAAGGGCAACCGGGGGAAATGTGCAATATTTGTTGCAGATGACCTGGGTGACGGCATATACAGCATCCCCTATCTAACAACAGTTTATTACGATGCTGAGTATGAAGGTCCATATCTACCAGGTGCTTATGTTGATGGTACTGGCAGAATGCGAATTGACAATGTTCACATAACTTTCAGTCCGTCTGATTGTATAGACCCTGATACTGGTGCTCAAATGGAAGATTGCTCACCAGGCATAGATGAGGATATGTATTTTAGCCCACCAGCACCACCTACGCCAGTTGAATAAACTAATGTAAAGCTGTTTCATGAGTCCTGCATGAAACAGCTTTATATAACTAATACTATATCGTATGAAAAAAATTCTTAGCTCTTTAGTGTGTTTTCTTATAACATTTATCGCAAGAGCAGATATCAGGCAAGATTTGATGAACTATGGCTTAAAGATGTCAGATGATTTTCATGTCATATTTGTTCATATAAATATGTCATCCAAATCTAATGGTTCAGTAATTTATACTATCTATGAAAATATTCAGGAAAAGGCAAAAGCAAAGGATGTCGTTTTCATTTTTCAGTCAGAAGGATACAGCTATAAGTACTTTACAAAATATATTCAAGAAATTGCAAAAATTTCTAAATTCCCCACTAAAACTGCTAAAATCTGCATTAATGATGATATTTATAACAGATATAAAAGACACGGTTGGTATTGCGAATATCTGTATTATTCAGGAGGGGGTATTTTGTACCAAACTAGTGCAAAATTTATAGATTTAGAAAGAGTAATCTCGCTACCTAAAACTACAATTAAAGTAGCATTTAAAGGGAAAATTTTAATAGATAGCAACTATCTGCATACTCGCAGAGATTTATTTTGCCAGTTTCATAATTCTATAATTCAACTTTCGGATAATAATTACAGATTGTGTGCAATTGACTCTTTGGGGAAGGCTTACGATTGTATAAATATTCCTCAAATAGAAAGTGCTCTCAATATATACAAAAGGCATTTCAATACAGACACGGCAGCTATTAAAATAGCTGAACAGTATAAGGATGAATATAAAAAAATTAACAGACCCGAAATAAGTCCTGAGACTATGTTTTGTAGTTCTAATTTTGTTTATGTGCCAGTATCTGTTGCAGTTTTTGAACAAAGAAAATATACAAGGTCATACAGTGGGGGCGGTAATTTTAAAAAGACTTTCAAAAAAGGTATTATTGATGATAACCTTTATAGTTTTATGTATAAGTTTGACTCTAATCTTAAACCAATAAGCCTTATCAATTTGAGCAAACCTTTATTCAAACTATATCAGGATAATGATTTGTCGTTTTTGGAGATGTATTCAAACAATGACAGCATATTCTATGTATTTCATGATTATGATGAAGAAGTAAAACGTAAATGGTATTCCAAAAAAGTAGTAAGCACGTTCAGGTTAAATTCGGCAAATGAATTGGAGTACCTGAGAACATTAAATATCCCCCCCGAACCGAAAACAAATTATCTGAATCTTGCACATATCGTTACTTCATTTAACGGAGACCTTATATTCTCACGAGGAAATAATATTTATTCGTTAAATAATGAGATAAAAGTTGCATCCCTATCCGGGCTAAAAGGCAATATTGACAAAAAGGAAACCTATCCTAAATTCATAAACGATACTGCTGAATATAATTTGGATTTTGAAATCCTTGCAACAAATAACATAGCTGAAAAATATTTTTGTGTTATCTATAAAAACTTTAGAACTGTGTTGCTTGAGGTCTTTAATAAGGATTTCAAATCAGTTCAAATTACAAGACTTGGCATCATGGATGACAATCAGGTAGGTGGTTATTTTTCATTTAACAATGAACTGTTACAATTAAAATTTAGCAATGGGTACGCTTATCTTTTAAGATTTGAAATGATTTGTCTTGACAAGTAAACTTATGAATAAACAGAAAGCAATATTTGGAGGTTATAGACTTATCTTTTTAACGGGCATATTTCTCTTGTTCTTTTGCGGCATTGGACGTGACGATATTTCTTTAAAAAGATATTATGAATTTTCTAAAGACAGTGTATTTAATTGTATAGGTGAATTGTATGGGGTAAAAGGAAATTTCATTCAATCTTGTGTGCTCATTGAAAGCAAATTTTTATTATCTTCTGCTCATGGCTTTTACATTGAAAGTAAGAATCTGATTAATGACAGCATTACCGTACTTGATAAAAAGTACCCTATAAAAAGACCCGCATCAATGAGTCTTGCAAATGAATCTTTCTTTTATTTTAAATTTAACAACAAAGTTTTTTTTGCTAAAAGAATCATTATTCATCCTGGGTACAATGATGATTTTCATTCAGAAGGATATAATGACATTGCAATAGTTGAACTGACAGAGCCTGTTACTTTTGTTAAACCGGCAGCTTTATATACTGATACTATGGAGCAAAATACGAGAGGAATTATATGTGGCTATGGTAATACGATTAAAACATCAGGCGGAAATATTTTTGGGCTTAACAGAAGAAAAAAAATGGCAGGTGAAAATATGATTGACTCTTTGGGTGGAAATTGGATAAATAATTCATGGGGTATATTATTTGCCGATATGGATAATCCCAAAACTGCCGACTGTAACAGAATAGGAGACTCTATACCACTCCCGTTGGAATGGCATGGAGACGCAGGTGATTGTGGAGGGGGCTTGTTTATTCTTCATAATGACCAGTGGCGATTGGCAGGTATCAGTTTTGCTCCAAGTTATTATGCTGACTGGAAGATATACGGACAAAAATATGGCTATTATGGTTTTATAGACGGTTGGACAAGAATTTCGCCCCTTATTGACTGGATACAAAGCAATATTGACAATTTAAATCTTGACTGAAAGAACAACGTACCATAACAGCGGCTTGGCGCAAGCGGGGGTGAAGTGCTTCGTATGACAGTTTTTCGTAAATTTGAACTGTTCGGCTTCGTATGAAAGGTAGTGGTAAAAATCCCGCCTGCGCCAAGCCGCAAAACGTTGGCTGCAATGCTGACCGACAGCACAACCGACAGTAACCGTTGACAACTTTTGACTTTTTTCGGACTTCTAAACCGACAATTTAAGTAAATTTGAAAAC
>JADLER010000227.1 GCA_020846025.1 Bacteroidia bacterium
AACTCCGGTTTAAACAAGGAAAATTTAAATAAATATGTTAAAAATATTCAGTAATACATTTTTATTAAGGCTTGCAGTAGCAATAATCTTTCTATCGCACAGCTTACATGGAATTTTTACAAATAATGATGTAAACGATTTTGGCAATTTGTTTTTAAACAAAATTGGCTTTGCACCATTTGGGGTTCTGATAGCCTGGGGTGTTGTAATTAGTCAGATTATAACATCGTTATTGTTAATGGCGAATAAACTTGTTATGAGTTCTTGTATCATTAATATTATAATCTTGATTTTTGGCATAATAACAGTTCACTTTGATGAAGGCTGGTATGTAGTGGGAGGCGGTAGAAACGGCATGGAGTTTAGCTTCATTTTAATTGTTGTGCTTGTTACAATAATCATATCTGATAAAAAACAAGCTGATAGTTGGAAAAACAGGAAAGCAACGTAATACCATGAACTATCTTGAAAACATTTTGCACTTCATTACAATCAGAGCTTGATAGCCAGTTACAATTTATCCGTTTAGATACTGAAGAACCAATCAAGATAGCAGAACTTTCAATGAAGGTTCTGTTGTCTGTTAATGACATGGTGAAAAAGTGGAACGGAATTATCTGTGTTGTAGTCAATTAAAAAGTATAGTATAAAATTTAAATAAATAAAAAACAAATGGTGCACTTTATGAATAGTATAATAAACAAAGCAATCATCTCCACGATCTTAATCTGTATTTCTACTACCCAAGTTAGTGCTCAACATAACATTAATGAAGAAAAAAATCTTAATAAGAAAATAATGCAGGTTGAGAACAATTTATCAAGTTGGGTGAAAATTGCAAATACCCCTAAATGGAATATACTTGAAAGAATGAAGTTCTACAATGTAAAAGGTATAAGTATTGCTGTAATTAAAGATTTTAAAATTAATTGGGCTAAGGGATATGGTTTTGCAGATTCGGCTCAAAACAGGATGGTTGACACGAAAACTATGTTTCAAGCAGCTTCAATTAGTAAATCACTTAATGCATTAGGAGTTTTAAAACTAGCCCAGGAACGAAATTTAAACCTAACCGCTGATATAAATACTTATTTAAAATCATGGAAATTTCCATACGATTCTGTATCAAAAGGGAAAAAAGTGTCATTGCTGAATTTATTGAGCCATACAGGTGGTATTAATGTAAGTGGATTTGATGGCTATGCCAAAACAGACTCAATACCGAGTATTATTCAAATTTTAAATGGGCAAAGTCCATCAAATAGCGATGCTGTAAAATCCATTTTTGAACCTGGACTAAAGTATAAATATTCTGGTGGCGGTACAACTATTTCGCAATTAATTATCGAAGACGTAACGGGTAAAAGTTATACCGACTATATGGAAAACAATATCTTAAAACCAATTGGTATGAAGAATAGTTTTTACACCAATACCACATCAGAAAAAAAGTTGAAGCTATTAGCTACAGGTTATAATGCTGACAAAGAGGTAACAATGAAATATCACATTTATCCAGAGAAAGCTGCAGCAGGATTGTGGACAACCCCAACTGAATTGGCAAAATTTGTAATAGAAACTCAAAAGTCTCTTTTGGGCAAATCAAATAAAATACTTAGTCAAAAAATGACACAACTCATGCTTACTCCTTATGTAGATAATTCTTCTGCATTGGGAGTTTTTATTGAGGACAAAGAAGGTGTAAAATATTTCAGGCATGGTGGAGTAAATGAAGGTTTTACAAGTCTATATTTCGGAAGTTTAGTAAATGGAAATGGTGCCGTAGTCATGTGTAATTCTACAGACAAAACGATACTTTATGAAATTATCAATAGCATAGCAACAGTTTATAAATGGAAAAACTATTACAAACCGGTGCCGAAGAAGATTGTAAAAATTGATAGCGTTGAATTATCAAAATATATTGGCAAGTACACTTCTAATGGTAGAGAATATATAATTTCACGAGACAAGGAAAATTTATTTCTTGAGTTAATCGGACAGAAGTGGCAAATTTATTTTACATCAAAAACTGATTTTTTCATGTATCAAGCACCTGGTATTGAACATCAATTTATTTTTAACGATAGTAAAATAGAAGCTTTTGAAATTAAACTTAATGATGGCAAAAGCATTGTTGTAAAAAAAGATGAATAAAAACTGCTTACAGCGGTTTGGCAAAATGGCGGATTTAATGCTAAAATCAAAGACAGTTCTTCAATTGAACTTTTGAGCAAAACTGAACATTTTCCCTTCTATTTCTGCGACTATTCAATATCTTCTATTACTGCAATATTTGTGGGGCTTGAAACCGGATTTAATATTAAACAATTTAGCGTATGAGTTATAATTTTTGGGATGCTCATCGTATATCGAATTCTTCTGCAGGTACTTGGCATAATAAGAGCTTTGACTATGCAAGTATTTCAGCTACATATTGTTTAAAAAGACTAACCAATAAAATTTAAAAAAGTCATTTATGCGAAAGTGTGGGATTATATTGTTTTTATTTATAGCGTTAAATACAAACGCACAATCTCTGATTAAACCGGGAGATAACTCTTTTGACAAAAATCTCATAAAAAGTACTCACTATGAAATGTCATACTTTGCTGTTTCAGGGCGACAGACTGTTGAAATAAGCTCCTTTGATGTTGATATTAAGGTTGACGGGAAAACTATATCCGTATATACCAGGATAAACTCTCCTGCCGGAAATTCGATTTGGAGTGATACCAGCATTGCCGATATCAATACATTAAAACCAATCTATCGGTCTTCTGATAATTCCGATAAGCAATACCATATTCAATATGCCACTGCAATTGAAGGTTATTACTACGATAAGAAGTTTAATAGCGGCAACCAGATTAAGGATAACAATAAAGGTGGCTTTTTCGATAGCTTTATTTATCCTTACCTGCTCG
>JADLER010000228.1 GCA_020846025.1 Bacteroidia bacterium
AATTAGATAAAAAAATATAATATTGTCGAAACAATTCAAATTCATTGAGTTTTAGGCTTTATTTGAAATATTATTTAGTTCATCAGCTAGGCTTTACTAATAAAGAAGCGAGTAAAGCTATATTAAGTGGAAAATTAGTTGTTAATGGACAAACAATTACAGAAAACGTTGAGTTTGACGAACATTGCGAGATTTATTATCAAAACCAATTGCTTAAACCACGTACTGCATTTACTTATATTGCTTGCTATAAACCTAGGGGTATTGAAACAACATTTAATCCCGAAATTCCAGATAATTTAGGCACCATATTTAAGTTTAATGAACATTTGGGATACATAGGTCGATTAGATAAAGAATCCGAAGGCCTATTATTACTAACTAATGACGGTAAGTATATTCAGAAATTATCTAATCCATTATTTGAGAAAGAAAAGGAATATTTAGTAACTGTTGATAAAGTAATAACAGATGAGTTTATGGAGAGAATGAGTAGGGGAGTAGATATTAGAATTTCGGTTACTAAACCTTGTGTGGTGGAGAAATTAGGCGATATGGAGTTTAAAATTATATTAACCGAAGGAAAAAATAGGCAAATACGAAGAATGTGTAAAGTGCTTGGCTATTATGTACAACGTTTAGTAAGAACAAGAATTGATGAGATTCAAATTGGAAATTTACAATCAGGAGAATTCAAATTATTTACTCCCACAGGTTAGAATTTATACTTAATTAATTGAACCCAAATTGTGCTAAATGTAAAAGTTTGATAATTACTTTTAAAGTAAAGATTAAATAAAGTATCTTTAAGCCAATTTTATTAATAAAGTATGAAAAATCTTTCTTTAATCCTTAATGGAATTTTAGCTATTGCGGTTGCCTTTTTATTTTATCAAGTGTACAGTTTAAAAAGTACAAGCAGTAGTAATAACAGCGACACGAATACACAACCTGAGCCAAAACCAATAATTGTTGCAAGTAATACCAAACTTGAAAATGCTAAAATAGCATACGTTAATACGGATAGCATAAATGAGCATTACGATTATATTTCGGATTACACCAAAGTGATAAGAGCTAAGAAATCTAGTTTAGAGGCTCAAATGCAAAGTATGACTCTTAAATTTCAGCAAGATTACGAGGCTTTTCAACAATCAGCACAAGCTGGTATTGCACCACAAGCCGAGCTCCAAAAACAACAAGCTAATCTTGAACGTCAACAACAAGAATTGGCTAATAAGGAATTACAAATGCAAAATTTAGGTATAGAATTAGAAGAGAAGAATATAGAATTAAATAAAACCGTACATGATTATTTACTTAAAATAAATAATGGAAGATTTGATTATATTTTTTCGTACTCCGAGTTAATGCCTACTATTTTATTAGCTAATCCGGCTTTAGATATAACATCTGAGGTATTAACTGGATTAAACGCTGAGTATAAATCGAAAAAAGAGAAAAAGTAGAAGGAATTAGAAGCTTAAAAAATTAATTCAAAAAAATGGAACATGGAAATTGATTTAGAAGCAGAGAAGAAGGAGATTTTAAATCGCTACAAGAATCTAATAAAAGCATGTAAACGCCGATTAGAAGCAGGTGATAGCAAGATTATTAGAAAAGCGTTTGAGGTGGCAGTAGAGTCGCATAAAGAGATGCGTCGTAAATCAGGTGAACCATACATTTATCATCCAATTGCGGTAGCCCAAATATGTGCCGAAGAAATTGGATTGGGAACCACATCTATTGTTTGCGCTTTATTGCACGATGTAGTTGAAGATACCGACATGACTTTAGATGATATTAAAGCCATGTTTGGTGAGAAAGTTGCTCAAATTATTGATGGACTAACCAAAATATCGGGAGTATTTGATCATACATCTTCTATTCAAGCTGAGAATTTCCGAAAAATGTTATTAACACTATCGGAAGATGTAAGAGTAATTCTTATAAAATTGGCAGATAGGTTGCATAATATGCGCACATTAGATCACATGAAGCGTGATAAACAAATGAAAATAGCAGGAGAAACGCTTTACCTTTATGCGCCTTTAGCACATCGTTTGGGCTTAAATACTATAAAATCTGAATTAGAAGATCTAAGTTTAAAATACACAGATGAAACTTGGTATAATGATATTGTAAAAAAATTAAAGGATAGTGAACCTGGAAGAAAAAAGTATATCAAAAACTTCATAATTCCTATTAATGAGATTTTAAAAGAACAAGGCTTTAAATTCAAAATATTTGGACGGCCAAAATCCATTTATTCTATTTATCATAAAATTAAAAACAAAGGTGTTCCATTTGAAGAGATATATGATTTATTTGCTATTCGAATTGTAATAGATACACCTATTGAAAAAGAAAAGGCAGATTGCTGGAAAATATATTCAATCATCACAGATTTTTATCATCCTTTTCCTGATAGATTAAGAGATTGGATTTCTACCCCTAAAAGTAACGGTTATGAAAGTTTGCATACCACTGTTATGGGGCCAGATGGTAAATGGGTTGAAATTCAAATACGTTCTGTTAGAATGGATGAGTTAGCTGAAATGGGTTATGCTGCTCATTGGAAATACAAAGAGGCAACTGCTGAAAAGGAAAGTAATTTAGAAAATTGGCTTCGTCATATTCGTGACATATTAGATAATCCTGATGCTAATGCCTTAGAGTTTTTAGATGATTTTAAACTGAATTTATTTGCTGATGAAATTTTTGTGTTTACTCCAAAAGGTGAAATGAGAACACTTCCGGTTTCTGCAACTGCATTGGATTTTGCTTTCGAAATTCACACAAAGGTTGGCGAACAATGTATTGGTGCTAAAGTAAATCATAAACTTGTCCCTCTAAGTTATCAACTAAAAAGTGGCGATCAAGTAGAGATTCTTACTTCATCAAAGCAAACTCCCAAAGAAGATTGGATTTCTTATGTTATTACCGCTCGTGCTAAATCAAAAATAAAAGCAGCTTTAAAAGAAAATAGGCGTAAGGTAGCTGAATCTGGTAAGGAAATATTGGAAAAGAAATTCTATAAATGTAAACTTGATTTTACAATTCAAAATATAAACGAGTTAATTGCATTTTTAAAATTACCTTCATCAGGCGAGTTATTTTATAGAACAGCTTTAGGGAATATAGACGTTAAGGAAATAAAAGAATTTATAGATTTTAAAGCTCATCCAGAAAAACAACGTGAGAAGAAAAACAAGATAGAAGAACTTGTTACTTCTGTTAGAGGTGTATCTAAGGACATGTTGGTAATTGGAGATGATATGCAAAAGTTAGATTATCAACTTTCAACATGTTGTAGCCCAATACCAGGTGATGATGTTTTTGGATTTGTAACCGTAAGTGAGGGCATAAAAATACATCGTGTAAATTGTCCGAATGCGGTAAAACTTTTATCTAATTATGCTTATAGAGTTGTAAAAGCTAAATGGAATAACGATCATCTTATCTCATTTTTGGCAGGCATCAAAATTAAAGGAACAGATGAACTTGGTTTGGTAAATAATATCACTAAAGTTATTTCGAGTCAATTAAATATTAATATGCGCTCTATTAGTTTTGATACCGAAGATGGTATTTTTGATGGTACAATAATGGTGTTTGTACATGACGCCAAACATTTAAATAATTTAATGGACAGTTTATTAAAAGTAAAAGGAGTTACTAGTGTTACACGAATAGATAATAACTAATGGGAGAGCTTACACAGGAAACAAAAGAGGCGGTTGAAAAAATTTTAACCGAATACTTAGAAAAGAAAAACCACCGAAAAACTTCTGAACGGTTTGCAATATTAAATGAAATTTACTCACATGAAGGGCATTTTGATATTGAAAGCCTGTATGTAATGATGAAAAACAAAAAATATAGGGTAAGTCGTGCTACCTTGTATAACAATATTGAATTATTATTAGATGCTGGATTAGTTATAAAACATCAGTTCGGAAAGAATTTAGCACAGTTTGAAAAAGCCTATAAGTTTAAACAACATGATCATTTAATATGTAGTGATTGTGAAAAGGTATTTGAGTTTTGTGATCCTCGAATTATGCAAATTCAAAAAATGGCAGAAGATGTTTTAAAATTTGATGTTTTTCATCATTCCTTAAATTTTTTCGCCAAGTGTCGTACACTCAAAGAAACAGGAGTTTGTGAACATAAAAAACAAAACCCGTCGAAAAAATCATAACAGATTTGTGAATATAGCATTGAATTGTTAAATTTATGCTAAGTAAATTGTACATATGGTATTAGATTACAAAATAAGCGAAGAAAATAATATTCAGGTATTAGTTTTAAGAGGGGAGTTAATTGATAAAAATCAAGCTACAGATTTGATGCGTGAAGTTGATGAGTTACTTGAACAAGAGAAAAATAAATTTATTATTGATCTTACCAACCTTAAATATATGAATAGCAGTGGGCTTAATGTGCTTATTCAATTACTAACTAAAACCAGAGTACAAGGAGGTGAGAGTGTCATTTGTCATGTAAATAAGAAAGTAAATGACTTGCTTATTATCACTAAGCTTCACACTTTATTTAAGGTGGTTGATTCTAAATCAGATGCTGCAAAAATTCTAACGGCATAATCAATATAGATTAGCTAAATCTAATTGCTTTAATAGGAGTAATCTTATTAAGAATTAATGTAGGTAAAAACATCATTAGTAAACATGTTAATATTGTACCTAGATTGATTAAAATAATAGTAACTATCGATAAATGTATTGGTACATACTCTATGTAATAGGTAATTGGATTTAATGTAGCAACTTTAAAATAATGTTGAATTAAACATAAACCTACCCCAATAACATTTCCGTATAATAATCCCTTAGTAAGCAAACTAACAGAAACATGAAAGAATATTTTTCTAACCTGTTTATTATTAGCTCCTAAAGCCTTTATGATTCCGATTAAATTGGTTCGTTCAAGCATAAGTATTAATAATGCAGATATCATGTTGATGGCGGCTACTAACACCATGAGAGTAATAATAATCTCAGCATTTACATTAATCATGTCTAACCAGCTAAATATAGCACTTTGTATTTCTTTTACTGTGAGTACTAAATAATTATATCCAATAATATTATTTATATCTTCTTTTGCTTCTTCAAGTTTATCAAAACTATGGAGATATACTTCGTATCCTGCAACTTGATTTTTATCCCAATAATTTAGTTTTTGGATTTGTTTTATATCTACAAATACTAAGTTTTTGTCAATATCTACAAGTCCTGTATTAAATATACCCTTTATGTAAAAATCTCTTACTCTAGGCTCATAGGTAATAAATTGATTTTGTGAAAAGGTAGTATCGGTTAATTTTTTTTTAGTAATAAAGTACAATAAAATTTTTTGATTGAGCTTTAAGTTTAATTTATCAGCTAAGGTTTTTGAAATAAAAATATCTTTGCTTGTGATACTATCATTCAAATCAATGACATTTCCATCAATTATGTATGGTTTTAAGTAACTCCAATCATAATCTTTTGTAACACCTTTTAATATAACTCCTTCATTTTCTTGTTTAGTTTTTAAAATGCCATTTTTAGTTGCAAATCCTTGTATATGCTTAACTAGGTCGTTTTTTTTTACTAATTTTAGTATAGTAGAATCTAATGAAAGAGGATTAGGTTCTAATGATTGATGAATATCGTAATCATTAATTTGAAGATGCGTATTGAATGTAGTAATTTTATTGGTAATTTGTATTTGAAAGCCAGTAATTACAGATATCGTTATAATCATAACCGCTACACCAAGCGAAATACCAATAATTCCAATTTTAATAATAGGTCTTGAAATGGCATTTTGATTATCCTTGTTTTGAATGATTCTTTTTGCTATGTAACGCGCAAATTTCACAGGTTATAAAGATAATGAAAAAAAAGAGTTAGCAATTTTTGTGAAGTGTAAAATTAACTATTGATTATATTTACCCTAAAAAGAATTTATGCGCTTCTACTTTAATATCATTGTTTGGATTTTTTATGTTATAAGTACAAATGCACAAATACTTACACAACGATACGAATCTATTGTGTGTGGTGCTCAACAAACCGATTTATATTTGCAAAGGTTAAAAGGAAAGAATGTTGCAATTGTAACGAATGCATCTGGTATTATTGGAAATAAACATATAGTAGACTCATTACTTAAGCATCAGGTTAAAATTGTAAAAATATTTGGCCCTGAACATGGTTTTAGAGGTACCTCAGATGCAGGAGAGAAAGTAGTAGGAGGCAAAGATTCAAAAACAAATATTACAGTAATATCATTATATGGAACACATAAAAAACCAACCAAAGAAGATTTAAAAGGAGTGGATATTGTGCTATATGACATACAAGATGTGGGAGTTCGTTTTTATACATATATCTCAACAATGACCTATGTGATAGAAGCCTGTGCAGAAAATAATAAAGAGTTAATTATTTTAGATAGGCCTAATCCTAATGGTTTTTATATTGATGGACCTATTATGAATGATAAATACAAATCATTTTTGGGGTTACATGCAGTACCAATTGTGTATGGTATGACTTGTGGTGAATATGCTCTTATGGTAAATGGTGAAGCTTGGTTGAAAAATAAAGTAAAATGTCAATTGTCGGTTATATCTTTAAAGAATTATGACAGAAAAAAGTTCGTAACTGGGTTACCAGTAAAACCATCACCTAATTTGCCAAACGATACGTCTATTTTATTATATCCCACCTTGGGTTTATTTGAAGGAACAGCGGTTAGTCTAGGTCGTGGAACAGATTATCCTTTTCAATATATAGGAAGTCCGTATGTAGATAGCGCCTCTTTTTCATTTAAATTTACACCACATACTACCAAAATATCCAAAAAACCTAAGTTTCAAGACACTTTATGTTATGGATTAAATATGGCCAGTTTTTACCTAACTATTTTAAAACAAAAACAAATAAATTTAACCGTTTTAAATCAATTTTATCATCATAGCCAAAATTTGAAAAGTCCTTTTTTCGACCGAAATTTTAATTATCATTCTGGAAATGAAGAGTTGCAAAAACAAACCGATTTAAGCTTATCGCCAGAGGAAATAAGGGCTTCGTGGAAAGAAGGAATATATAAGTTTAAAGAAATAAGAAAAAAGTATTTGATATATGATGATTTTTAGAACTATTATTTTTGATCTATTATTTTAATCCACATTCTTATATCCACTAATGGTCGGTCATCTTTGTTTTTTCCAACCGAAGCAATTTTATCTATTACTTCCAATCCCTCAATTACTTCACCAAAAATAGTGTATTGGCTATCTAAATGAGGTGTTCCTCCAATTGTCTTATAAATCTGCTTATGTTCTTCTGAAAATTTAAAATGAGGTTCATTTTCATAAATTATTTGAATAGCCTCATTTAGTTTTTTGAAATAAACCATTAAGCTATCATTGTTTTGAGTTTTCTTAAAAGCATTTATTTTATCATTCAATTCTTTATTTTCGGGTTTAGCTAGGTAATCAGTTTTAATTTTCGTTAATAAACCTTGATTGATTCTTTTTTCAAATGATACCAAATCCTCATCAGTTCTGATTTTTCCTTGAACAATATAGAACTGGCAAGCTGAAGATGCTTTTTGTGGATTTACATCATCACTGTTTCTGGCAGCACACAACATTCCTTTTTTATGACAAAGCGAAGGAACGTATTCCATAGGAATTGTATAATTTAAATCGCCATCACCCAGAAACTTTTTAGAATCTGCATGTTTACTATCCGGGTCGCCACCTTGTATCATAAATCCCTCAATAACTCGATGAAATAATAAACTATCGTAGTAATTCTCTCGTACTAGTTTAATGAAATTATCACGGTGTTGAGGTGTTTCGTTAAATAGTTTTACGGTTATATTCCCATAACTAGTAGCTATGAGGACAGTTTCTGGTGAGTAAGTTTGAGAAACCCCTATTTTACTCAATAAAAAGAGGGTTAAACTCAATATTATGGTTTTTATGTACATTTAATTGTTTTTTTTACTATATTTGACTACAAATATTAGAAAGTAATATTAAATTATGAAATTAAAATTATTTACTACGAGTTTAGCTATATGCTTAATTATTACCATGTTTAGTAGTTCATGCGTTAAAAAAACGGATTGTAAATTGGTAATTACAACTCATGATCAGTATGGTAATATAGTAGCAAATGCTAATGTGAAGCTTTATGCTAATATTAAAACTGCATCTGGCTCTACAGTAGAAGCAGATTTAAAAGCAGAAGGCGTTTCAGATGGTAGTGGTACAAGTACTTATACTTTTAAATTGCCAGCTATTTTAGATGTTAAGGCAACTTATGGCTCTACCACTGGCGTTGCGATTGTTAAACTTGAAGAAGGTAAAACAACTACTAAAGATGTTGTTTTAAAGTAATCTTCTTTTTTCTTCATTTTCCAGTTTATTTCTTTCAACCATCAGGTAATGGTTGGTTGTTCAAGTTTTGCTTTTTTAGACAAAGCTTGCTTATCATATCAATAATATATCATATATTTAACTGATATTCATCAGTTATTTAAAATGGTGAGCTAATTATTTTTAGCAAAACCTCTTAATTTAAATAATTTGAACATGAATATCGTAGGAAACAATAATGATAGGATAATTATGGAGAGCTTAAATGCCTTATTTGAATTTGCTACTGAAGGTATCATGATCACAAATCAAAAAGGAGAGATTATACGAATAAATCCAAGCGCATTAAAGATGTTTGGTTACGAAAATGGAGAGTTGGTTGGTGAGAAATTAGAAAAATTAATTCCAAAACGTTTTGCTGATTCGCACCCAAAACATAGAGAAAATTATAATAATAGTCCTCGCTCTCGTTCAATGGGTAAAAATTTGGAATTATATGGATTAAGGAAAAATTTTACAGAATTTCCGGTTGAAATTAGTTTATCCTATTATAAAAATGAAAACGAAACTTTTGTTATAGCTTTTATTGTTGATATTACTGAACGTAAAAAATACCACAATTCGATACTTCAACTAACACACAGCCTAGAAAAAATGGTTGAAGAGAGAACGAAGAATTTGCAAGAAGCTTTAAGAGATCTAGAAAAGTCGAAGCAACAATTAAGTGATTCACTTAAAAAGGAAAAGGAGTTAAATGAAATGAAATCTCGTTTTGTTACGATGGCATCTCATGAATTTAGAACACCACTTAGTACTATTTTATCTTCTACTTCTTTAATTGGGAAATATACCACAACAGATGATGATGAAAAAAGACAAAAGCATGTTGGTCGAATTAAGTCGGCTGTGGCCAACATGAATCTAATCTTAAATGATTTTTTATCCGCAGAACATCTAGAAGAGGGGAAAGTATTGGTGAATTTAAGTGTTTTCTCTTATACCGAACTAGTTCAAGAAGTAATAAACGAAATCAAAACACTATTAAAAGAAGGACAGAATATTATTTATCATCACACAGGAAACGATGAAATTTATTCTGATAAACAAAAGATAAGAAACATTTTAATCAATTTAATTTCAAACGCCATTAAGTTTACATCTGAAGGCAAAGTAATAACCGTAACTTCTAAAACCGAGAAATTGAATTTCCAATTATCTGTTGCAGATAAAGGAATTGGTATTCCTAAAGAAGAACAAAAATATTTATTTGATAGATTTTTTAGAGCAAAGAATGTTACTAATATTCAAGGTACTGGATTAGGTTTAAATATTGTAAAAAAATATGTAGAAGCATTAAAAGGAGATATATCATTTAAAAGTGAACTAAATAAAGGTACCGAGTTTAATATTATTTTGCCCTTAAAATCAAACGACTAAATTTTATAAATTTGTAAGAATGAAAACAATATTATTAATAGAAGATAATACAGAGGTAAGAGAAAATACAGCTGAAATATTAGAATTATCAGGATATAAAGTATTACAAGCAGAAAATGGCAAAGTGGGCTCAGAAATGGCCATTAAACAAAAACCTGATTTGATTATTTGTGATATTATGATGCCTGTATTAGATGGATATGGAGTTATTCATATTTTGTCTAATAACCCAGATACTGCCTCTATTCCGTTTATATTTTTAACAGCAAAAGGAGAACGTAATGATTTTAGAAAGGGAATGGAATTGGGTGCCGACGACTATATCACAAAACCATTTGACGATGTGGAGTTATTAAAAGCAGTGGAGAGTCGTTTAAAGAAAACATCTTTGCTTAAAACTGAATATTCTAGAGATAGTGCGGGTATTGTAAAGTTTATGGATGAGGCAAAATCATTACAAGAACTTAAAAACTTAACCAATGGGGCTAAATCAAAAGTATTTAAGAAGAAAGATCTAATTTTTACAGAAGGCAATAATCCTAATTATTTGTATTTACTAGAAAAAGGTAAAGTTAAGATTTATAGATCGCATGAATACGGTAAGGAATTAATTATTAATCTATGTAAGCAGGGCGATTTTTTTGGATACACCGCTTTATTAGATGAATCTGCCTATCTTGAAAGTGCTGAAGCTTTGGAAGACTGTACAATTGTTCAAATTCCTAAAGAAGATTTTTATGCTTTACTTAATAACAATCATGGCGTTATGAAACGCTTTGTAAAGTTGTTATCTAACGAAATACAAGAAAAAGAAGATCAACTGCTTAAGATGGCATACAGCAGTGTAAAGAAAAGGGTAGCAGAGGCTTTATTATTACTACAAAAGCGTTATAAAGAAAATGCTGATAACAAATTTAGCATGTCAATTTCACGTGAGGACTTGGCTAATATTGTTGGAACTGCTACAGAATCATTAATTAGAACATTAAGCGATTTTAGAGAGGATAAGTTAATTGAAATAAAAGGAAGTAATATTACCATTGTGGACGATGAACGATTAGGGAAGATTATGAAAGGTAATTTTTAAGATGTAATTAAAATAAAACGATCACCTCATGTTAAAATTATATACTATTTGGTGAAAATAATTTTGTGATAGTATATTTCGTAAATAAATGAATCCTGTTGTTATTCGTAATTAATGCTTTTATATCCAACTTTACTCACTAACTTCTATAACAAGTGAAAGTTTCTTATAATTAAACCAAACAGAAGAATATTTTCTTATGAATTACTTTAGAAAAGTAAGTATACCAAAGTTTTTAGAGTAATTTAAACCCTCATTTTACATTATCTGAATTAAAAACTATTGTTTTGTCAAAGATTTTTGACTTAAATTATGATATATTTGTTTAATTAAAGTATATGAGTAGTTTTCTAAATAACATCACCCGAAAAAAATCGGTATTAAATGTAAATGATGGCGAAGATCATGGATTACATAGAGTGCTTACAGTAAAAGATTTAACTTTTTTTGGTATAGCCGCTATTATTGGTGGTGGAACCTTTAGTGCCATTGGTAATGCGTGTTATTCTGGTGGACCAGCAGTTATTTTATTATATGTTATTTGTGGTATAGCCTGTGGATTTACAGCTATGTGTTATGCTGAATTTGCGGCTCGTGTCCCGGTTTCGGGAAGTGCTTATTCTTATGCTTATGTGTCATTTGGTGAAGTATTTGCCTGGATTATTGGTTGGGCACTTTTAATGGAGTATTCAATAGGCAATATTTATATTGCGTTTTCCTGGAGTGGTTATTTTACAAATCTAGTAACTGGAATTCCAGAATGGCTTACTACAAATTATACTGCAGCGCACTCCGCCTTTTTAGAAAATAAATCGGGAGAGGAACTAACAGCTTGGCTCAATGCTCCCGAAGTGGGTGGTTTAAAAATTATATTTGACTTACCAGCTTTAGTTATTAATGTTGTGATAACTGCTCTTGTTTTTATTGGAACTAAAGAAAGTAAGAACATTAGTAATTTTATGGTGATGCTGAAGTTATTAATCATTGTGTTAATTATAATTGTAGGTGCTTTTCATGTAGATATTGATAATTGGACGCCTTTTATGCCTAATAGTTTTGGAGGCGTAATGGCTGGTGCATCGGCGGTGTTTTTTGCTTACATTGGTTTTGATGCCGTATCTACATTGGCCGAAGAAAGTAAAAATCCGCAAAGAGATTTACCTAGAGGAATGATTTATTCTTTAGTCATTTGCACCGTAACGTATATTATTCTTGCATTAGTGCTTACAGGTATGGTATCGTATAAATTGTTAGGTGTTAGCGATCCTTTGGCAGAGATATTTAAACTCAAAGAAATTAAGTGGATGCTTTTTATTGTGTCTATTGCAGCGGTAATTGCCATGACGAGTGTGTTATTAGTATTTCAAATGGGGCAACCACGCATTTGGATGAGCATGAGTAGAGATGGCTTGTTGCCAAAAAAGTTTTCGGAAATTCATCCTAAATATAAAACACCTGGCTTTTCAACGATTGTAACGGGATTGGTAGTAGGCATTCCTATTTTGTTTACCGACGAAAAATTTGTACTTGATTTTACAAGTATTGGTACTTTATTTGCCTTTGTATTGGTATGTGGCGGTGTTTTAATTTTACCAAGAGATAATAGCGAACGCGAAAAGGGTAAATTTAAGTTGCCTTACATTAATGCTAAATTTATTGTTCCGCTACTTAGTGCAATTACCTTGTTTTTTATCTTTTATTACGACATCAGCATGATTAAAAATGAAGATGGTACGTGGCATTATCCAATGCTTTTGTTTTACTTATTTTGGGTAATAATATCTGTTCTTACCTTTATTAAAAATTATTCGTTAATACCAGTGCTAGGCTTAATTTCTTGTTGTTATTTGCTTACAGGTATGGGTTGGACAAACTGGTTGCTCTTTTTTGTGTGGCTAATAATAGGTTTAGTGGTTTATTTCTTATATGGTTATAAGAAAAGTAAACTTACCTTGAATTAAGGATACAATAAATATTCTTTTTGAATAAAATATTGTGCTGAATTGTAAATGTGCATCATGCCTTTATGTAGGCTATCTGCTTTTTGTGGTAAATCGTTTACAAAGTTATGTGGATTTAGATTTTGATATTTTTTTAAGTACGTTTTTTTATTATAAAGTGTAGTGAAAAAATAATTGCCTTTATCATCCACACAACCTATTTTATTATCTGCTGAAAATACAACAAATGGATGTTTATCTTTTAAGATATTAATACCAAAAGTAGTGTTAGTATATGGTGCACCAATAATGCCCATAACAGTAGCTGGAATATCTGGTTGGTAGCAGGGAGATGAAATGGTGTCTGCCGAAAAAAGTTGAGGTTGATGGATAATACAAGGTATGTGATGGTAGCTTAATGGCATTTCATAGGTATGCCCCATTGATAAACCATGATCGCCTAGAAATATAAAAACAGTATTCTTGTACCATGATTGTTGTTTGGCTTTTTTCATAAATTCTCCAATGGCCCAATCGGCATAAAGTGTACAGTTGTCCTGTTGGGTTTCACCATTTGGCTTAAATGGAATATTATCTGGTATTTTCCATGGCCCGTGATCGGAGGCTGTCATCACCACAGCCAGAAATGGATTATTGTTTTTGCGTGCATTGGTGGTTTCAATTAATTTATTGAGTAATACGTGGTCAGGTACGCCTAATGAGCTAATACGTTGCGAATAGTCGAAATCATATTCGCTGATGATGTGCTCAAACTTATTGAAACGAAAAAAACCTTGCATGTTATCAAAATGAGGGTCGTGAGTGGTGTAAAAATAATTTTCATAGCCTTGTTGTTTTAAAAGCGTTCCTAAACCATCGAAAGGTTTTTTTACATATTGTTTTAGTCCTTGTTCTTCGTAAATACATGGGTAACCTGAAATAGTAGAAAACAAACCATTAAATGTGTGAATACCTGACGAAAAAAACTGATTACAAAAAATGGATTCTTTATTGAGTGCATCCAGTTGGGGTGTTAAATTTTTTCCGTTGTAATATCCCATTTTAAACAAGCACATACTTTCCATTACTACAATAACAAAATTATAAGGATGAATTGTGTCGGAATCTATGTTTTCTTGACGGCTAATAGACTGCGTAATGGGCTTTTTGATACCTAAACATTGTTGAGTAAACGCAATACTTTCATTGATATGTTGAGGTACAATATATAATTGCGTACTTGGTTTTGTAGCAAGGCTTTTCCAAAAAGTAAAGTTGGCATTTATGGCTAATTGATTTATAAAGCCATTTTCTGAAACAATAGCAACGCCTTCATCTAAGCCCGAACGGTCAAAAACACGCCCTCTCATTCCCATTAGTATAAATACAATTCCCGTGAATGTAAATAGACATTGCTTATACCATTTGATGTGTGTGGCGTTTTGTAAACAAGAGCGGTAAAACCAATTTGAAAAGAATAATAGAATCACTAAGATGGGTATATATACTAAAATAAAACCCCAATACATTAGGTTTCCAAATATTACGCCGATGGCAAAGTTTGTATTTTCGCTCCATAAAAACGCTGTACGGTTTAAGTGTGTGCCAAATTGATGAAAGAAAGGAATGTTAGCAATAGAAACAAAATGCGCTATAGCCAAACAAATTAGACAAAACCAATACGCAAACCTCGTGTATCGAACATGATTTGTTATTATTAAAATACTGAATACAAAAAAGGGTATTAAAAATATCCAACAAATAACATTGGAATCAAACTCCAAACTGATTTTAAAAGCAATTAGTTTATCTGATAAACTGACTGTTCCAACATCAACAGATTGATTGTAGTAATAAAACAACAAACGTTCTATAAAAAACAGTAACACATTTAGTAAATACAGTTTTATAAAAAACGGAATATAAGCTGGTATATTTTGCCGAAGTTGTTTAAACATTAAGTAACTCTTTAGCATTTTTTACAGCTATTTCGCTTGGAGAACCTGTACTCAACATCTTAGCTATCTCAGCAATGCGTTCTTGCTCGTTGAGCAATTTAATACTCGTAATTGTTTTCTTATGCGTATCGGTTTTATATACATAAAGGTGGTTGTTGCCTTTACTGGCCATTTGTGGTAAATGCGTAATTACCATTACTTGCATTTGCTTGCCCATGCTCAACATAATTTGCCCTATTTTATCTGCCACATCGCCACTTACACCTGTGTCTATTTCATCAAAAATAATTGTTGGTAAAGCCTTACGTTCTGCCAACAAAGCTTTAAGACAAAGCATGAGCCTTGATAATTCACCACCCGAAGCTGTTTTGTGTAGCGCTTTAAACTCCATTCCTTTATTTGCAGTAAATAAAAAGGTAATGTTATCTATGCCATTTATACTTAGTTCTTTGTTTTGAACAAGTTCAATTTTAAACTGAGCATTTGGCATAGACAAATTTCCTAGCATAGATTTAATTTGTTGCTCTATATTACCGATGGATTTCTTTCTTTTAGTAGATAATTCAGAGGCTAGCGACTGGCATTGTTTTTCAGTAATTAAAATTTCTTTGCTTATTCTTTCTATATTAGATTCTAATGAAGAAAATTGTTGCAATGATTGTTCAATATCATGTTTAATTTGTAACAGATCTTCTTCTGTATTGACATGATGTTTTTTTAGTAAACGATTTATTTTATCCAATTGTGCATTGACAAACTCTAAACGTTCATTGTTCAATACCACGTTATCTGCACTACTTTCTATATCATTTGAAAGTTCTTTTAGTTCAATACTAGTCGAATTTAATCGGTCATATAGTTCTTGAAAATGTTTGCTGTATTTTGCAATACTTTGCAGTTGTTGTTTTGCTTGTGCAATGGCTGCTAAAATAGTATCATCGCCTTGGCTAATGATTTGTGAAGTTTTATGTAATGAATGTTTAATAATTTCTGCATTCTCAAGCGTTTTACTTTCAGCTTCTAAACTTTGGAGTTCACCCGTTTTGAGGTTGGCTTCCTCTAGTTCGTTATACTGAAACTGTAAATAGTCTAATTCTTTTTTTGCTTGCAACTCTTGTTGGTTAAGCAATTCGAGTTGTTTTTTTAAGTGTAATAATAATTGATACTGTTTTTTGTAGTTAGAAAATAAATCGCTGCATTGGGCGTAGTGGTCAAGTAACTCAAACTGGAACCCAGTTTCTTTTAGTAAGAGTGTTTCGTGTTGAGAATGAATATCAATAAGAAATTCACCAAGTTGTTTTAATAAAGAAACGTTAACGGGTGTATCGTTAATAAAAGCTCTTGATTTTCCTTCGGGTGTAATTTCTCTACGCAGAGTAGTTAATTCTTCAAAATCTAATTCATGTATATCAAAGAATGATTTAAGGTGATAAGATTGAATATTAAATTGCACTTCGATAATACACTTTTTAGTTTTATCATTCAGCAAATTAGTTTCGGCTCTGGAGCCAAGAGCTACGTGCAAAGCTCCTAAAATAATTGATTTTCCTGCACCTGTTTCACCCGTAATAACCGTGAGTCCATTGTTAAAAGCAATGTCTGCTTGCTCAATTAATGCAAAATTTTGAATACGTAGATAGTTTAACATAACACAAACTTATTAAGGTAAATATCGGGATTTTAACTTTGCTTTCTTGCTATATTTTGTAGAATGTAAAAAATACCTTCTTAGGATTAGTTTTGGGATTTTCCATTGATTTTCATTCGTTGGTCATTAGAAAATGTTCTTGTTTTGTTAAATAATTATTTTAACATAAATCCAGTAGAATTCATTATGCCTTATGTTTACTATCGGGTAAAATGTTTTGCAAGTTCCAATTTAGTTTTTTTACAAAAGCTTGTTTTCTTACTTTACAATCTTTAATTAGGCAAATAGTACAAGAATTACTGACGCATGGGTCTGTATGAATAAAAAATTCTATTTCCTGATTCAATGTTTGTTTCACAATTTTATCTAAGTCATCTACTTCTTTGTGTGCTTCTTCTAACGAAAAATACCATGGCAATGTAAGATGTCCATCTACATGTATTACAGAACCATATTTTAAAATTCGTAGATTATGAATATCTATCCAAGCATCTCTGCGATTGTTATTTATAATATTTATGAGTTTTTCTATTCTGGCATAATCTATTTTGTCTAATAAATTAAATACAGATTCTTTTATGAGCTGAACTCCTGTGTATATAATTAAGATACCGAGTAATATTGTGATAGCGTAATCTAACCAAAACCATTGAGTGAAGTATATTATAACTAATCCTATTACCAAGGCTAAGCTACTCCAGGTATCTGAAAGTAAATGTTTACCATCTGCAACAAGAGTTGAGGAGTGAAGTCGTATGCCTTGACGAATTAAAATTTTTGCTAAAATATAGTTGATGAAACCAGATAAAAGGGTAAGATAAAAACCTATATCCACATGGGTGAGGCTATGAGGATAAAAGAATGACATTAAACCATTTACGCTCATGATAATACCAGCAAGTGTAATCATTCCTCCTTCAACTCCTGCTGATATAAATTCAATCTTCCCGTGCCCGTATGGATGATCTTCGTCTTTGGGTTTTGCTGCATAGTATAAACTAAATAATGCTAACACCCCAGCCAATACATTTACGACAGATTCTAAAGCATCGGTTAAGATGGCGCTAGAGTGTGTAAAAAAATAGGCTAAAAATTTTATACCCATGAGTAAAATCCCAATAAGTAGAACCATTTTCATGGTATTAATTTTTAGCTGATGATTGTTCAATGCAATATGTTTATGGGGTTTATAATTTTTTTTAGTTAATAACGGTGTGATTATAGATGTTCATGTTTTTTGGCTTCGTTCCAATACACATCCATTTCATCGAGGGATGATTGAGCTAAAGATTTACCTTGTTCTTTAATCTTTTTTTCCATATAATTAAATCGATAAATAAATTTTTGATTGGTTTTTTCTAAAGCATCTTCAGGATTAATTTGATGAAAACGAGCATAGTTGATTAATGAAAATAATAAATCACCAAATTCGGCTTCAATTTTTTCTTTATTACCTATTTCAATTTCGTTTTTAAATTCTTGTAATTCTTCGTGTACTTTATCCCACACTTGTTCTGGGTTTTCCCAATCAAATCCGATGGCTCTGGCTTTATCTTGTATACGTAAAGCTTTAAGTAAAGATGGCATGCTATTAGGTACACCAGATAAAGCGCCTTTATCGCCTTCTTTTTGTTTTAGCTTTTCCCAGTTTCGTGTAACTTCATCGGCATTAGCAACTGTGGTATCTCCATAAATATGTGGATGTCTAAAAATCATTTTTTCGCAGAGTGAGTTTAAAACATCTGCTATATTAAAGTCATTAGTTTCGCTCGCTATTTTCGAGTAAAAAACCAAATGTAACATTAAGTCACCTAACTCTTTTTTTATCTCGTTTTTATCATTTTTTAAAATAGCATCGCTTAACTCATATGTTTCTTCAATTGTAAGATGCCTTAATGACTCCATAGTTTGTTTAATATCCCAAGGGCATTTGGCACGCAAATCATCCATAATATTTAATAGTCGTTCAAAGGCAAGTAGGTTCTCTTTCATCATTTTTTTAGCTTGTGTAATATAAGTTAAACAAATTTACGGTTTAATTTGGTTCGATATAGCATTGCTCATGTGATATTTGGTTTCAACTAAATTAGCGGATAAATGACTTGTAGAAGCTAAATTATACTTACTTTTGCTTTATGAATATTGAATTGTATTTATCACAAAGTATTGCACAAACTGTAAATAAACTTTTTGGGTTAAATATACAGGTAAGTGAAGTAGTGTTACAAAAAACTAAAAAAGAGTTTGAAGGAGATTTTACCTTAGTTACTTTCCCATTTATTAAAGTAGCAAAGGCTAGCCCTGAAAAAACAGGTGAAATGATTGGGTATGAATTATTGCAAATTAATAAAGATTTGGAAACTTTTAATGTTGTTAAAGGCTTTTTAAATTTATCATTTACATCCTCGTTTTGGCTTAAACAACTGCAAATAATAACTCGTACACCACAGTATGGCATTAAAGCTCCAAACAGCACTGGAAAACGCATCATGTTGGAGTACTCGTCTCCAAATACAAATAAGCCATTGCATTTAGGGCACATACGTAATAATTTATTAGGTTATTCGGTTGCAAATATTATACAAACACAAGGCCACGAAGTAATTAAAGTAAATTTAGTAAACGACCGTGGTATTCATATTTGTAAAAGTATGATAGCTTGGAAATTGTTTGGTAATGGAGAAACGCCTCAAACATCTGGTATAAAAGGCGACCATTTGGTAGGTAAATATTATGTAGAGTTCGATAAAGCATATAAACAACAAGTGCAAGCGTTAGTAGAAAAGGGGATAAGTAAAGAGGAGGCTGAAAAACAAGCGCCAATCATGCAACAAACACAGGATTTATTACGTCTATGGGAGGCTGGTGATAAAGATACCATAGAAGTATGGAAAACAAGGAATGGCTGGGTGTATGATGGATTGGCTATTTCTTATAA
>JADLER010000229.1 GCA_020846025.1 Bacteroidia bacterium
AAGTGCTCGGCTATCATTTGTGCATTTTTACCTTCAATATGGTGTCGTTCCATAAAGTGTACTAACTCTCCATTTTTAAATAAAGCCAAACATGGTGAAGATGGCGGATATGGTGCAAAATGCGTACGTGCTTGTGCAACTGCCTCGATATCAAAACCAGCAAAAACAGTTACCAACTTCGATGGTTTTTTACTATTCTCTAAACTTTTAATAACACCTGGGCGACAAGCACCTGCCGCACAACCACACACAGAATTCACCACCATTAATACTGTTCCTGGATGTTTAATAGCATTTTCAACACTATCAGTTGTTGTTAAATCTTCAAATCCTACCGCAGTTAATTCTGCTTTCATAGGACGTACAAATGACTCTGGATACATATTTAATTAATTTTAAGTTATACTGAAAAATTTCAGTTACAAATTTACTATCAATAATTTAATTTAACTATAAAAAATACTAAAATATCCTTTATTAATGGGTTAATTTGTAATAGCTTTCGCTAGCCACTAAAGATTTTTCCTTTTTATTCAAAGTTAAAATAGCTACTGGATGATCTTCTAAATCTGGTTTAGTAACCTGGCTTGATAATTCAATTTGTAATAAAAATGGTTCTTCTACCAATTCTCTTAAGCCTAATGGGATATGTGTATCAACTATCACAATTTTTGATTGAAAAGTGATTTTTTTAAATACGAGAGAATACAATTTATTTTTCTCTAAATGCAACTCAATTCCTTTTGCTTTTTTCGAGTAAATAGAATCTTTAAGTATGCCATCTGCATATATTAAGATAGCATAATCGCCCGTAGCTTTATCGTTAAGCAAAGCTGAAGCTGCAATATCTATTGAATTTATTTGTGCTAAGGCATTCTTTTTACAAAAAAATAAAACAAAAAAGCTGATTAATAATATTCTAATCATATGTATTTAGTTTATGATAAACACTTTTATAAAGATAAAAAAATTTAAGAATTAAAAAAATGAAATCTTATCAGAATTTAAGTCTTGCCTGTACTTTAAGTTCTGTTTTATGATTAGAATCTATCTCATTTAAACTTCCCACAGATTGTACATTTACATTGTCGTAAATAGTACTTGCTAATCTTACCCAAATTTCAAAATTGCGGGTAATATCCCAGTTAACCATCAAATATGCCCTTTGTCCTTTATAATACAAGGCGGGCACCGAGTAGCCATATAAAACATCATTTTCATAAATATATACCCTGCTATCATAACTTTTTGTATCAAACAACGCATAACGCAAAGTAAACGTAAATGGAAATCCAAATTTTTTATAAATAATATCTTGAGAGAAAGCCGCTCCATCTTCATCTGATTTATTAATTTGACTCACCTTGGTGTATTCAATTCTTGATTTAAGTTTTACCTCCGATGATAACTGCACCGACAAATTATAACGGTAATTGTATTGTACACGAGGTGCCACATAATCATAAGCATTATTATACGTATTATTATCCGGAACCATGCGATGTCTAAAACGAACATACATATCTAGTTTACGATTAGGCGTATAGTTTAACTGGCTATAAATATCACGCCCTGTAGATGGAGAACTTTTTCCGTATTGTATCCAACTGAACTTATATTGATCGAGATAAAGCGAGAGGGTTAAATACTTAAATAACTTGGCTTCTGTTCCTAAATAAATGCTTTGTTCGTTTTGTGGCAAAGTGTTTTCTGAAATGGCGTTACCATATAGGTTTTGAAAATTCCTATCAAAATGTCTGAAATGTGCGATAAACGTCAATCTTGGGTCGAGAGCTACTATTAATCCTTGACAAAATGCTTTTCCACCATTAGCACTCATTGAATATTCGCCAAATAAATTTGCGTTTCTATACACATAATTATAATCTAATCCTCCCACGAAATTATGTTTCCCTTGAAAATCATACATATTATAAAGGTTTGGGGTACTATTTAGCGCTGCGCTTAAATTCATATTTTGTACCGTAGCAGCCACATGTAAACTTTTATAATTATACGCTACATTAGCTCCAAAAATAGTTTGAACAATGGCTCCTTTAGTTTGAACTAAAGAATTAGTGTTATGGTAACCTCCTAACTCTAAACTACTCACACTTATCACATCTAATTCTCCATTAGAAAGTGTATCAGTAGCCAAAACGTTAGCATCTATTTTCTTATATGAAACCAAACCCGTTAACTCAAATCGTTTGATACGAACTGTGCCTGCCGCACCTCTAAAAAAACGATTCTCATCAAATGAGCGATAAGGTTTTATGCCAATACCCGAACGCTTCACATTCATTGGCGAAGCCGATTTACCAAAGGCGAAACCTTGCCATAAGGTTAAACCTTGACCAAACATAGCTTGATAATCACCAACTACTAATGTTTTAATAGCTTTAATATTTCTAATGGCAATGTGCCCTGTATAAAAATCAAAGCCTTGTTTTTGCGAACCTTTAAAAAACTCCTCTCCATAATCTTTTTCACCAGCTAAAGCAAATGACACATTATTATTATACTTAAACGTGTAACGTGCAAAGTAACGATTTGGGTCTCCTAAATAATACGAATTAGGTTTTAGCTTTTTAATACTATCTGATACTTGATAACCACTTTGTGATTCTAATATGCGTTGAAATCGAGTAACAAATTCATGCTTCCCATCTTTAAACATTTCATGCATACCAAAATGAGCCGTATTTAAGTTATCATTTACAGTTACAAATGGTAATACTTTGCGAATGGTAGTTAAATCAAACCCATTAATACTTTGTAACTCATAAATGCTGATTAATTTACCGTTTTTATCAATGTGTTGCAGTAAATTGTTTATCTGTATATCAGTTAATAATTGTAATTCTTCTAGCTCTTCTCTGTTGGTTCTATTTAAGTTGATAGGATGATCTTTGTGAAAAATCCAAACATCAGTAATACTTGATAAATCTCCCGACTCGGACTGTATTTGCTCCGAAAGGTTTTCTACATTTTGATTAATAAATTCATCAACTTGTTCATCATTTCTAATTTGAGAAGAATCGACTTGAGCCTTCAAAGAAGATGTATTTACACATACAATCAGGCAAACAATTATGTAATAAACGGGTTTAATAGTAATTATTCTGCTATTGGTTTTTGACTCGATTTATCCTTTCCAAAGGCATACACCAAACCAATTTGAGGCGAAAATCCAAGCACACCATGATAAGCTGAACTCAAATCGATTTTTAATCCGTTATAATTCACACCTACACCAAATGAAGCTTGTGTTGGATAAGATGCTCCGCCTACTCTTAAATAAACTAATTTATGTGGACAATATTCGATACCTGCTTTTAAATTTACTTTTTGAGCAGAAGTTTTTTCAGCTTCGGCTACAATATATACTTTATCCGAAAAAACATATTGAGCTCCAAAATTTATAATGGTAGGAACTTTTTCTTGATTATAATTGGTAATCTTTGCTCTAAATGGATTGTAAACATGCGCTGCAATATTAAGTTGTGGCAACACCTTAGCCATAATACCAATTGAACCTGTAACTGCATTGGCTTGCCCATATATATCAGCAATTTTGGTATTCAAATAATCTAAACCAACGCCTACCGAAATACTTTTATTTAATAGCAAGGCATAACTTAATGTAGCCTGCGACTCACGATAAAGTTTATAACCTAATGAAGTGTAGTTAATTCCAAATGTGCCTCTTTTAATTGGAACTGCTGCTGCAAATCCTGATTGAGAAAGTTCCTTCACCAAAAAACGATTTTCATAATAAGCCCCTACTTGTGATTGTCTCACAAAGCCAAGACTACCCTGGTTATTTCGAGTGCTCCAAACGTCATTTAAACAAAGTGAGGCGTGACCTAATGAAGCAGATCGTGGCCCAATGGCGCCATCACCATTTGATGCAAAAACAAAAAATGGCAATAACAACACACAACTTATGAAAGATAACCTCATTTAATTTAAAAAGGATAAAGAAGTACAACTATCTTTTCAAAATTTTAACTCACATTAATCTTTATCAGGTTCTGAGCCAACTACAGGCGGTAAACCTTGCGCTTTTCTTTCTTCGTTCTTTTTAAAAGTTTTGTTTAAATAAAATAGATTTTTTTCATCGTAGCCTACACGCTTAATCATATCTATTAAATCGTTTACACTTTTTTCCGATTGTTGTTGTTCTAAAACAAAAGCTTCTAAAAACTTAAAAGTCGCAAAATCACTTTCCTCATAAGTTAATTTAGCCAACTTATTAATTGAAACAGTTACTTCATGTTCCAAATCAAATACATACTTAAATACCTCTAATAAATTTTTTTGTTTTACAGTAGTATCTTTTAATGGTTTTAAATGTGCAGAACCTCCGTAAGTATTTAGATATTTATAAAGTTCGAGCATGTGTTCACGCTCATCGTTACTAGCTGCATAAAAATATTCAGCTATACCATCTAAGTTTCGTTCTTCACTCCAAGTAGCTAAGGTTAAATATACATTTGAAGCATAAGCTTCTTTTTGAATTTGTTCGTTAAGAGCATTTTTAATTTTGTTAGATAACATGTGATAATTATTTTAATTGTTTACACAATAATACAAAATTTGAAGCATTTATCAAGCTTTCATTAACAATATTGTTATAAACAAATTATAAGAAAAACTAGCATTATGCCATGTTGTATGATGTGTTATTGCAAATATTACTATCTTTGAATCAATAAGATTTTTGTTATGATTGATGATAAAGATATACCTGAAGAGGTAAAAGGAGATTTTATTCCAGATATAAATCCAGAAAAACTTTTTGATGAAAAAGAATATGCCACAATCATTTTAGGCGACGATGTGAAGCATAAAAAAGATATTGAAAACGCTGATTTGGTAACAACTTTAATAAGCAATAAAGCCAGTAGAGAAGAGAAAGATGAAGCGCTAATAGCCTTAAAGTCTAATAATGCTAACACATTTCTTATAAAAGCAATTGAAAAAACTAAAAATCCAGATCACAAAGCCATTTTAATTGCAGCCTGCTGGGAAACAGGCTTAGACTTTAGCAAGGATTTACAAACCTTTGTCGAATTAGTAGCTCATTCACATTTTAATGTATCTTTTGAAGCTTTTACCGTTATACAGGAAATGGATGGTCAATTAAACGAACAAGACATAAAAGCAGGATTAGAAAAACTTAAAGAAATGCAGTCTGAAAATCAAATTTATATTGACGACACTATTGAGTTTTTACAACAACAGCTAAACCAATTATAATTGAAAAAAATTATATACCTCATTGTTTTCATTTACTTGTTCCATCCATCGGTTTTACGAGCCCAAGATGAACAAGAAGTTAAATCCATTAAAATAAAGAAAGAGCTTTTATTTGTTAAAGCCGTATTTGATGATACTGAGTTTAGAGTTGTAGCTATTGACCGATATGGTAATCCACATGAAAATGCTATAAAATCCTTTGTTATTTTTTATAAAGAAGGTGAGAATGGTTATGAAGCTAAAATAACAGGTAATACCTTTCCACAAAAAACCATCGACTTTTTTACCAAGAAGAAAAAGGAAGCAACTAAGATTTGGCTATTAAAAATAAAAGCTGAAAACAAAGAAGGACACTTAGAGGATTTACCCGATTTATATGACATTGTCATTTTCCCCGACTGCAAAAGTGTAAAGAAAAAATAATGACATTTTTTTGTTACCTTTGCGCCCATGTCAAATTTAGTAGCTATTGTAGGTCGCCCAAATGTTGGAAAATCAACGTTATTTAATCGTTTAACAGAAACGAGAGAGGCCATTGTGGATGATGAGCCAGGTGTAACACGTGATAGACATTACGGTAAATCTTCGTGGAATGGCATTGAGTTTTCGGTAGTAGATACTGGTGGCTACATTAAAGGTAGCGATGATGTGTTTGAGGAAGAAATTCGTAAACAAGTACAGATTGCCGTTGATGAATGTACATCTATTTTATTTATGGTAGATGTAGCCGACGGTGTAACCGATTTTGACAAAGATGTAGCTAATATTGTAAGGAGAAGTAAAAAACCTATTCTTTTAGTTGTTAATAAAGTTGATAATAGCGAACGGAATTCTTATGCCTCTGAATTTTACACATTAGGACTTGGTGATCCTTATTGCATTTCATCTAATAGCGGTATGGGAACTGGCGATTTATTAGACGCCTTAGTTAAAACTTTTCCTGAAAATTTAGGAGCCATTGAAGATAGTCATCTTCCTAAAATAGCGATAGTTGGAAGACCTAATGTTGGAAAATCATCTTTAACAAATGCCTTACTTGGCGAAGATAGAAATATTGTAACGCCTATTGCCGGAACTACAAGAGACACTATTCATACACGCTACAATAAATTTGGGCACGATTTTTTACTTATTGATACCGCTGGTATGCGTAAAAAAGCAAAAGTACACGAAGACATTGAGTTTTACAGTGTAATGCGTACTATCAAAGCGATTGAAAACTCAGATGTATGTGTATTAATGATTGACGCCACACAAGGCTTAGAATCACAAGATTTAAATATTATTCATCTCATTGTGAAAAATCACAAAGGGATTGTTGTGGTAGTAAATAAATGGGATTTAGTTGAGAATAAAGACACAAACTCCACTAAACATTTTGAAGAGCAAATTAGAAAAAGCATGGCGCCATTTAATGATGTGCCTATTATTTTTACATCTGTAACCGAGAAGCAACGCATTATGAAAGTGATTGATGTAGCTATGGATGTGTATAATTCAAAATCTCAAAAAATACCTACTAGTAAGTTAAATGAATATTTTTTACCATTAATTGAGGCATATCCGCCACCAGCAGTAAAAGGTAAAATGGTACGCATTAAATATGTTACACAAATAAAAGATACTTGCGCCTTCATTTTCTTTTGCAACTCGCCTCAATACTTAACTGATGCTTACAAACGATTTTTAGAAAATAAATTTAGAGAGAGTTTTAATTTTACAGGTGTGCCTTTATCATTTTATTTTAGGGCAAAAAGCTAAACTTATTACACCCAAAATTCATCCGTCCAGTTCAAATCTTCAACCGATCGGTTGTGAATGAGTTCAATTTGTTGGAGCTGTTGTTCCGTAGCTATTTTATCTATTTCCATAAACAACACACGCTCTTCAAATCGAATGTGCTTTTCTAATTCTTCTTCAATTAAACTCAATGAGTTTTCAATATGTGTTGTATCAAGAAACAAACGGCGTAAGCGTTTATGCTCAGTAATTGCTTTTTTTACCAGGTCGTGCTCCGTACCCAATATTGGAAATATGTAATTTTCTTCAAGTTCAAAATGTTCCTTTAAATGATTTTCATAAAACCAATCTGTAAAAGCCTTTATCCTGTCAATACTTATATTCTTTTTAAAACCTGTTCTAATTTTCCAACAAGCCAACAAGCCATGATGGTGCTCACGACTAAGTGGTTTTAAATATTCACTACGTTTAATTGGTTGCGCTATCATCTTATTCTTCTGTATTAATGGCTCCTACCAATAATATCAATGTATGATTGGTATGGTTGGCAATCGCATGATTTGTTTTTTCAGGAAATTTTACTACCTCACCTACCTTTGCTATATAGCTATTTGTATCAACCGTAAGTGTAGCGGTCCCTTCAACAACAACCGCAAATTCTAATTTATCTACATGCAAATGAGTTGGGAAAACAGAATTTGCCTCTACCTTCACGTATTTTAAAGTGCCATTCGGTAAGTTAATAATCTCGCTACCAGAAAAGCCCTTAACATTATACGCTTTCCATTCTGCATCTTTATGGTTAAAATGGTGTGCCATTATTGATTTTATAAATAAAAGAGTCTGTTTAATTTAAATTAAACAGACTCTTTATGGTTTGAATTTAATTAGAAAATTGATGTAATTACTCTAAGAGTTGTTTAATTATTCAACAATAAATTGTCCTTTCATCATCCCATAATGTCCAGGGACTGAGCACAAGAAATCATAGGTTCCTTTAGCAGGTGCCGTAAATTCTACTTCAGTTGTTTCGCCACCACCAATAGTTTTAGTGTGTGCTATCACTTTATCAGCCAAATCAGCAGGAATGTAATCATTATCTTTTGCGCCAGCAGCAGCTTTCGCAAATTCATCCATATTAACGCCAGCAGCTAATAATACAAAATTATGTCCCATAGCAGCAACTGGAGCTTTACCTGTGTGAGTTAAAGTAATTTTAACTTTTTGTCCTTCTTTAGCATAAATTTCAGTGATATCATATTTCATATCATCACCTGCGCTAATAGCAATGTCAGCCATCTCGTTTGCAGGTTCTGGAGCTGGAGCCTCAGTAGTTGCGGGAGCAGTAGTTGTTTCTGTTGATGTTGCTTCTTGTTTGTTTCCACATGCAGCTAAAAATAAAACCGTTGCAGCTACTAAAATTGTTTTTTTCATGTTTGTTTGTTTTTTAGGGTTACTATTTATTTTATTTATTATGATTTTACAAATGACTCTTCCATTTCAATTGAACTAGGGAATAAAATATTATTCTCTAAATGAATATGTAAATGTAAATCGTCTTCAAATTCTTTTATAAATGCAAAAGTAACTTTATATGTGTTACAAGCATCACTTGGAGGTGTATAATTTTGAGTTAACTCTGCAATTCGTCTAAAACGTTCTCCTTCGTTGTCATGTTCATGCATCATCATCTTAATTGGATTTTGAACAGAACCAAAACCAGCTTGTGGCGCAACATCTGTTTGCTTTGCTGCAACTAATTTTCTAATAAATGGAAATAAAATTAATTCTTCTTTCTTCATGTGCGCTGCCAATTCTCCAGTCGATTGAAAGAATAAATCTTTTATTTCAAATAATTCGGGATGATGACCGCCATGCACACTACAAATTTTTTCGAGGTATTGTTTAATAATCGGCGTTTTTTCCTCTACATAACGATGGTGCTTCTTCTCAATATAATCTGCCAATAAATCTAATGGCCATGTTTTATAATCCGTTCCAGTGTTAGAACTAGAAGAAGTTGCATCCTTAATTTTTTGTATTAATTCCTGTTTATTAATTCCTTTTGCTTCACACACTTCATCTATTGTTTTATTGCCCTTGCAGCAAAAATCAATTCCATAAGTTTCAAACACAGTTGCCGTACGATAATCATCTGCCACAAACTGTCCAATTGTTTTTACATTGTTTGTCATAATTTCTAATTTATTTGGTTTTACCTATTTAAAAATGATAGTCCCTTCTCTAAACTTTGAGATAATTCTATCACACACGTATTTTCTAACATTTCTTTTAATTCATTTCGGATGCCTTTAAATTTATGATGCATTGGACACGGTGTTTTCTCAGAACATACCTTAAATCCCAAACCACAATCTTTATAGATGCTATCACCATCAATTGCTTCCACAACTTCACTTAGTTTTAATTTTTTTAATTTCCTTTCGTTTATCACAAATCCACCAGCCGGCCCTTTAACAGATTCAATAATTTGAGCTTTACTTAATTGCTGCAAAATTTTTGCTGTAAATGCTTCTGGAGAATCAATAGCTTTTACTATTTCTTTTATACCAACGCGTTTTCCAGAGCTTGTTTGCTCAGCAATATATATTGTTGAACGAATAGCATATTTACAAGCTTTAGAAAACATAATGACTTCACAAAATTAGGAACTTATTAATTAAAAGACATGAATGTCCTTTATTAAAAACAAGAAAATGAGAAAAATCATTTTTATGTAAATAAAAAAACGGAGAGGAAAAACTCCACTCCGTTTTAAATAAGATATTTATTAAGAACTTAGATAAACATGAATAAGAAAATTGAATTTGCTATTAAACTAAGATAAAATGTAATTAAACAAACTTTACCAGACACTTGAGCAATACAAGCTGCATTACAAGCCATAGCTGTAGCAGCACTCGTTAATAAGAGTGTCATATTAGAGCCATTAGCTAATATTAAACCTGCTGCTGCAGAAGCATAACAACTTTGTAAAATCATGACAACTGACATCCAAAAAAATCTTTTCTCCTCAAAGATAAATGCTTGTTTTTCGAACCATCCACTTGGTACTGTATTGTTGTGACTTGATGAACTCATATCTTAATAATTAAAATGTTAATTTTTTTTGTAAAAATACAAAAAGAATTTTATTCGCAAGAATTTTTATTTAATCGCATTTTATAATTGATTTTAGATAGATACAAATAACCACAACTCACTAATTATCAATTATTTACATTTTTAAGGTTTAAGACTCGATGCTTCTATAAACTTAGCTAAGGTTGAGACCATTTTTTCAGATTTTGAAACAAAGGGGTTTGTTTCATCCCACACATAACCAGCCAATACTGAACAAATCTTGTTTCGCATATCTTCATCTGGATTTTCGGCAAAAAAGATTTTAAACAATGTTCCGTCATACCATCCATTTACAAAGACTCTAAACACATCTATACCTGTTTGCATAAATTTCACATAATCTTTATCCCAATCTACTTTCTCTCCTTTAAAATGTTTAATTACTAATTCTGCTGCCCTTTGTGCTGAAACAGAAGCAAGTGTTACGCCTGATGAAAAAACAGGATCTAAAAACTCAGTTACATTTCCTGTTAATACGTAACCATTCCCATAAAATGTATCAGTTGTAGCACTCCAACCTTGTAAAATTTTTGGTTCGTCCCAAATCATCTCAAAATCTCTAAACCTACTCTTAATGTCTGGTTCAGAATCAATCATTTGTTTATACTTCTCAGTTAAACTACCTGAGTATTTTTCAAAAAACTCTGGACTACTCACAAAACCAAGCGAAGTTGTTCCAGTTGAAAATGGAATAACCCAAATCCATGTATTATGATTATGAACATAAATGGTAATTCTATCCGGCTCGTCATGTTCATTGCGATAAGGATCTTTTAAATGTGCAAAAACAGCTTTACGGGTATATTGTGTAGAAGGTTTATTAAGACCAAATAATGTTGGTATAACTCGACCATAACCACTTCCATCTACAATAAACTTAGCATTTATTTGTTGCGTAGTACCGTCTAAAAATTTTACTGTGGTGATAGATGAACCATCTGTATTAAATTTTATATCCACCACTTCAGTTTCGTATTGTACAGGTATGCCTTTTTCTTCACAAGCATCAGCTAAGGCTTTATCAAAATCGGCACGTTGTACTTGGTAAGCATGATCCCAACCTTTGGTGTATTGTTGTGCAAATTTAAAATCACATATCTTTCCATCTAATACTAACTTAGCACCTGTTTTTTCTTGAAAATTTTTCTTTTTAATAGCATCTAATAATCCTGCTGCATCTAACGACTCAATACATCTAGGTAATAAACTCTCGCCTATTACAAATCTTGGGAATTTTACTTTTTCTACAATTTGAACTGACAATCCTGCTTTCTTAAGCATAGCAGCCGAAATAGTTCCCGAAGGTCCGGCACCGATGACTAATACATCTACATTATTTCTCATATTAATTATTTTAACTTTCTAGTTCGTAGTAATTACAAAACAATACTAATTATTTAATTTGATTTAAAGGTAAAAAGCTGATATTATTTATAAACTTTATGATTAAAATCAGATGAATTTTTCGAGATAAGACTTTAAAACAATGGCATGGTTGTGTTCTGGATCTTTTGCTGCAATTAACAATGTAACTTGTGTTTTGGTTCTAAAAACCGAAAGTTGTTTTTCTACATTTTCATTTCCATTTAGCTCAATAATATATTTGGTTTGAAAATCTTTCCATTTCTTTGGATCATGTGCAAACCAAATTCTCAAATCACTCGAAGGTGCTAATTCTTTTAACCAATCATCTAATTTAGCTTTTTCCTTTTTTACACCTCTTGGCCATAATCTATCCACTAGTACTCTATAACCATCATTTTTAGTAGGCTCTTCGTAAATTCGTTTGATAGTCAGTTTAGTTTTCATTATTCAACCACTTCATCACGTATTAATTTATCTTCTTTATAAAATTGTATTTTAACAAGTTCTCCCTGTTGATTATAGATTTTAAAGTCGCCTTGTTTTTTTCCTGCTTTAAAAAGCCCTTCGCACCATATTTTACCATTGTCATGAAAACTCTTGTAAATACCTTGTCGTTTTCCATTTCGATAGCGTTCTTCAACTAATAAGATTCCTTTTCTATTATATTCTTTCCAGATTCCAGATTTTAAGTTAGCAGCATTTAATTTTCCCTCAATCAATAACGCACCATTTCGCGAATATTCTCTATACACTCTCATCATCTATAAGGTTTATAAAAAAATAATACACAAAGGTAACGAGCAAAAATGAGACTGAAAATTTAAATCGGCATTTTATTTTTGACGGTATTTCTTAGTTTGATTAAAAATAGTTTGCAGAATTTTTTTATCGGTGTCATCCAAACTTAAATTTCTACGTGCTAATACTCTATTAGTTGTTTCTATCATTTTATCAAACTGATAAACTTCCATCATCTCAGCACCGCCCCAAGTAAATGACGGGATATGATTTGGAGGAAATCCGCCACCAAATATATTGGCCCCTACTCCCACAACTGTTCCTGTATTAAACATTGTATTAATACCACACTTACTATGATCTCCCATCATTAATCCACAAAATTGCAATCCGCTATCTATCATCGTTTCCAAAGGGTAATTAAACAATTTTACAGCGCCATAATTATTTTTTAAATTCGAGTTATTAGTATCAGCTCCTAAATTACACCACTCTCCTACTACACTATTTCCAAGAAAACCGTCATGTGCTTTATTACTATATCCCATAACTACCGAATTATTTATCTCTCCACCTACTTTGCTATGAGGACCAATAGTGGTAGGACCATACACTTTAGTTGCAAGTTTCAGCACACTATGTTCACCCAATACAAAAGGACCTCGAACAATTGATCCCTCCATAACTTCCGCATCTTTCCCAATATAAATAACACCAGATTTAGTATTAAAAATAGAAGCTTCAATAACCGCACCCTCCTCAATAAATATTCTATTCACATCGCCAATTACTTTATTTGAATTTGATATTGGCTGTGATTTTCTATTATGTGTTAAGAATTCACAATCAAGCTCAATAGCCTCAGCATTTTTTAAGAAAATATCCCAAGGATAATTGATTGCAGTTATTTGATTTGTAAATTCAATAACATCCGTAAATCGTTCCATTACGTCTAATCGCTTCTGTTTCTCGGTTCTATATGCAATTAATAGATTATCTTTTCTTAAACCTGTTTCTGGTTTTAAATTCTTGATGGATTCTACTAACTGTTTATTCGGCAATATCTTTCCATTAATAAAAGTGGTATCTACTGAAAGTTTTAAAGCATATTTTTCTTGTAAATACTCTTGGGTTTGAAAAGTCAATTTTTCATTTAATACATTCTCCCATTTTTCTCTAATTGTCAATATACCTATTCGGAGTTCCGCACAAGGTTTTGTATAAGTTAATGGTAATAAATCATTCCAAGAATGATCGTCAAATAAAACATAATTTCTCATTTCAATATCTATTTAGAAAAAAACTACTCGTCTCTCTCAAATTAATCCCAAATATACTGAATTTCTTTTGTGTCGTTTTTACTTAAGCAATAACAATAAAGCCCACTTTTAGAGTGGGCTTTAAAATATGTTGTTAGATAAATTTACCTAAACAAATTCACCGAGCCGTGTTTTTCAATTTCATTTCCATCAAAGCCAGTTGCTTTCACGAAGTAGAAGTAGGTACCCTCAGGAGCAGAAGCGCCGTTTGGTACTTTTCCATCCCATGAAGCTTTAGCACCACTAAACTCATAAAGTTTCTCGCCCCAACGGTTAAAGATTTGCAAGGCTATTTCTTTCACCCCTGTAGATTTAATGGTGAAGATATCATTTACATTATCCCCATTTGGAGTAAATACATTTGGTATTTCAAGTGTTAGCCCATCTTCTACCACTATTTCTACTGTAGCGGTTGCCACACAAGTTCCAGATGCCACCACCAAACTCACTGTATAAGTTCCTGTGGTAAAAGTTTGACTTGGATTTTGATCAGTAGAACTTTGTCCATTTCCAAAATCCCAAGTAAAGCTTGAGCCATTACCCCCACCTGTAAAATTAACATCTAAAGGTGATGTACCCGTTGTAGGATTAGCCGTTAAACTAGCCGTAGCCGATGATTGACTTACCGTTACCACCGCCGAACTCGAACAACCCGTTACATTATCCGTTACAGTTAAAGTATAAGTACCCGTTTCACCAACCGTAGGATTTAACGTGTTACTACCCGTTAAAATGCTAGTAGAAGAAGGACCAGACCAAGCATACGATACATTACTAGATGTAGTTACACCATTTAAAACAACTGTACTGCTACCACAAGCGATGTTAGCAGATGTGCCAGCATCTACACCTTGAGGTGTAACGGTGCTACCAGTTACCACATATTGTACCGTGGTAGAACAACCATTTACAGCATCTACAACCTCTAGCGTATAAGTACCGGCCGAAGTAACATCAATAGATGGTGTATTAAGATTACCAGGTAACCAATTAATATTGGTAGCATTAGCACCGCTTGTGCTAGAATTTAAAGTTACCGTACCATTGCTAGCCCCACAACCAATGACAGTGTTACTAGATGTAGCAGTAATAGTACCCGTAGGAGCCGTGTTATCTACTACTACAGTAAAGGTATTTGCGGTATTAGTAGAAGAACTTACACAACCCGTAAGCGTATTGGTAACCGCTAAAGTATAAACACCAGCTGCGGTAAACGTAGCACTTGCTTGATTTGGAGGCGTTGCTAAACCTGTTCCAGACCAAGTATAAGTTACATTGGCACTTGGAGATACCGTAGGCGTTACACTCACATTCAAATTCGTACAAGTAATTGTCCCACTATTTACAGAACTAGATAAATTTATCGAAGGAGAAGAAGTAGCATCCACCACCGTTACAACATTATTGGCCATACTGGTAGCACAACCAGAGCTCGTATTTGTTACCACCGCACTATAAGAACCAGGTGCAGTAAACTGAGGAGTAGAAGTAGTTTCAGTGCCAGGTACAATACCAGCCGTAGGCGACCAACTATAAGTTACAGGACTCGCTGTGGTGGTGATAGCTACCGTAGGACTTGGATTTGTACAAGTAATAGAGGCAGTAGTAGATGATAAAGTTACCACAGGAATGCCCGCATCAGCTACTACCTCTACAGTAGCTTGTAAAGCCGATGAAGTACTACAACCTGTAATGGTATTGGTAACAGACACCGTATAAATACCTGGATTACTTACCATAACTGGGTTACCAGTTAAAGTACCACTACTTGGTGTTGTCCACGTGTAAATGGTGTTAGGATCAGCAGAACTACTACCTGATAAAGTTACAGTAGGTACAGCACAAGTTGCAGTTAAGGTAGGAGCTGTGCCTAAAGTAAAGCTAGGTGTTGTTGTATTAGAGATAACGGTTACGGTACTTGTACCAGTACAACCATTGATGTTATCAGTTACTGTAACCACATAACTACCACCTGCATCTACACTTGGGTTACTGCTTGTACCATTGGTAATAGTACCGGGTCCTGACCATGAATACGCATAATTAGTACCTGTTGGTGTAGCATTAAGGGTAATAACCGTATTAGTACAAGTAATGGTAGATGATGAAGTGGCATTAGCTACCGGAGCAACGGTATTGCTCGGTACATTGGCGGTGTAAATAGCATCACAACCTGATGAAGTATTGGTAATGGTAACACTATACACACCTGGCATATTAGCTGTAGTTACTGAATTAGAAGGACTGCCTAAAGTACCAGGTCCACTCCACGAGAATGATAAAGGATCGGAGCCAATAGGTGTAACTCCAATGGTAACAATAGAATTAGTACAGGTAATAGAATTTGTAATAGGATTTACAGTCGCTTGTGGTACATTCGTAGAAGAGCTTACGGTTACGACTGAAGTATGAGTACAGCCAGAGGCTGGTATGGTAGCCACTAAAGTATAGGTTCCAGGGGCACAAGCAGCTGTTGTGAAACTACTAGATGAGCCACAAACGCCGCCTAGCCAGTTTGCGGTAGCACCTGAAGGACTTGCTGAACCTGTTAGGGTAACAGAAGCGGTTCCGCAGGTAAGGGTTTGAGAAGGACCAGCATTAGCGGTTGGGGTGGTCGTATTTTGATTAATGGTAGTGTTAGCAGTTGCCGTACAACCATTAGCGGCGGTTACTAAAACAGTATATGTTCCTGGGGTATTAGCACTAGTGGTAGCTGTGTTTGTAGCTCCTGTGATACCAGGGCCAGACCATGCATAAGTGCCTCCACCAGTAGCGGTTAAATTAATACTTGATACGGTACAAGTTAAAGAACCACTATTACTAGCACCTGCTGTTGGTGCAGTCGTATTTTGTGTAACGGAAGTATTAGCGGTTGCTGTACAACCATTGGCAGCAGTAACTAATACGGTATAAGTACCACCTGTGTTTACAGTAGGATTTGCAGAACTGTTGCCAGTTATTGCACCACCAGTCCAAGAATAAGTTCCACCACCACTAGCTGTTAGTGTAACAGTTGTATTGGAACAATCTAATGAGCCTGAATTAACAGCGCTTGCTGTTGGTGCAGTCGTATTTTGTGTAACAGAAGTATTAGCAGTAGCTGTACAACCATTAGCAGCAGTAACGGTTACAATATAAGTACCTGGTAAATTTACGGAAGGTGTGGCTGTTGAACCGCCACTCACAATGCCTGGCCCACTCCATGCATAGGTACCTCCACCAGTTCCAGAAATACCAATAGTACGGGTAGTACAAGTTAAAGTAGAACTATTACTTGCGCCTGCTGTAGGTGCAGTAGTATTTTGTGTAACGGAAGTATTAGCAGTAGCTGTACAACCATTGGCAGCAGTAACGGTTACAATATAAGTACCTGGTAAATTTACGGAAGGCGTTGCTGTTGAACCGCCACTCACAATGCCTGGCCCACTCCATGCATAGGTACCTCCACCAGTTCCAGAAATACCAATGGTACGGGTAGTACAAGTTAAAGTAGAACTATTGCTAGCACCTGCTGTTGGGGCAGTCGTAT
>JADLER010000230.1 GCA_020846025.1 Bacteroidia bacterium
CATAGATAAGATTTTTAAGAGAATTATCAAGATACACCACTTTGCCTACAGGTAATTTTAAAATTACTTTTAAGTCTTGAAATCTAAATTTATCAGCATTATTTACTTTAAATAAGTTGTCAAATTGAATATTATTTTCGTTTTGATTAACGGTATAGCTTATGTTCTTAGCTCTTTCATTAGCAGCTAATTTATCTTTTCCTTTAGCTTCTTTTATAACTACTAATTCAATTTGATTGTTTTGTGATTTTATAATATTGAGTTGAGCATGACCTAAAAGGTATGTGTTATGGTTTGCATCAATGCCAATAGTGTAATCGTTATCACTTCTATAGTTAAATTTAAAACCTTTATCATCCACTTGGTCTTCGTCACTTTCAATCATTTCTGTATTATTTACTGGAGTTTGATGCATTGAAAGTAATAAAGTATCATGTGGAATTATTTCAATGCTTTCTCGATTTTTAGCGGTAATATTAAAATCAGTACTGGTTTTAATTCCTAAAAAGAAAAGTATAATTAAACCTGTAATCCAGAAAATACCTGCTGTTAAATTTATCCATCTGTTATTATAAGGGAGTTTAAATAGTAATCTAACACCTGTATAAATCAACATAATAATAGGAATACCTACGAAAAGAATAATACCTAAAATACCTAAGTAGAAATCGGTTCGGGTTAATAAAAATAAATCAATCCATTCGCTTCCACTTGCATTTTCAATAAAGGTAAAACCAAATATAGAACCTGATAAACCTAAGAAAAATAAAATACCGAAAATTACCATCAGTATTGCAATAATCTTTAAAATGGCTTTTCCTAAATAGGTAAAAATATCGGTTATAAAATCAACTGTTTTTTCTACTGCATTTCTTGGGGCTTGATAATGGTTGGACGCCATGTTTTTTATATCGTTACCATATTTTTCCATTCTTTTTTTTAGCTGTTCGGCTTCTTCCTTTACAGTTTTTGAGATGTTATTAATATCGGCTTTTTCACCTTTCATGGCCAATTTTTCGGCTGTTGTTTTAGCTTCTGGAATTGCTATCCATAAAATGAGGTAAATTAAAAAGCCTGTGCCTGCAAAAAAGAAGAGTAATAATAAGGCAATGCGTAACCACACAGGGTCAAAACCAAAATAATGACCAACACCCGAACACACACCTCCTAACACTTTACTATCTCCATCTCTGTATAAACGTTTAACTGTTCTATCATAACCCGATGTGTTTTTTTCAAATTGAGTATCATTTGATGTTTCGTTCTCACTAGCAAAATCTTCGGGTTTTCCCATATTGTTCATTACATCCTCTACATCACTCATTAACACGACTTGTTTTACAGTATTGGTTTTATTTTGTAACATTTCGGCAATACGTGCTTCAATATCACTCATAATTTCGTTACCACCATCGGTATTGCTAAAATAGCTTTTAATGGTAGATAAATATTTACTTAAAGCTTCATAAGCATCTTCTTCAATATGAAAAATAATGCCACTGATATTTATTGTTACTGTTTTATTCATTGTGAAAAATATTTTTATTGATAATTATTTTTTGATGGTTTTATTTACGGCATCTACCAATTCGTACCACGATAGATGCAATTCTTTTAAATAGGAAGTGCCGATTTCGGTAAGCATATAATATTTGCGCGGAGGCCCAGAGGCACTTTCTTCCCAGCGATAATTAAGTAAACCAGTGTTTTTTAATCTGGTTAAAAGTGGATAAAGGGTTCCTTCTACTACTACTAACTTTGTTTCTTTTAGTTTCTCAATAATTTCAGTAGGGTAAGCATCGCCTTGAGAAAGTATAGAAAGTATGCAGAGTTCCAGAACACCCTTCCGCATTTGTGCTTTTGTGTTCTCTGTATTTATCATTATTTTATTAATTTAAAGTTTAAATTTATTTGATATACTTGATTAGCAGCTAACTCTTGTAAGTTTAAATTTATTAATTGCTCTTTTATTTGTTTTTGTATGTTTTTGTTTAAAGTGTTTACTATAACCAAATCAATATTCTTTGATTCGTTTAATGCAAATACAACATTGATTGTTTTACCATTTAATAGTTCGATATCTGAATTTTTTAAATGAATCTGTTCTTTAATTTGGATAGCTGTTTCTTCTGTCGTTTTTTTATTTGTTGAAAATGGAGTTCCAGCAAATGAGGTAAAATTGAATAATACCGATGCGGTAATAATAATGATGGATTTTAAAGTTGTTGTTTTCATGAGTTTATTAATTTTATAGTACTATGTTTTATTTAATATTTTGTTTAGCAAAGATATGTGAAATATTTAGTACTATGTACAGCATAGTACTAAAAAAGTTGTAAAGTTCTGATAATCAAATTGATTATTTTCGAATTAAAATTGTAATTAAGTGAAATATCTAAGATTTTAACAAATTAATTGACTCTTAATACCTCAGTTTGGTATATCAAAACTTAATTATTTAGGTTATTTCTATGGTTTTTTAGTGCCGATGTATTATAGAAATTCAATTATTACTCATGAATGAGAATAAAATACTAAAGCTTTTTATGTATTTTGTAGTCTTATTTAAAAGTAGAAATATGAAAAAACAGATGAATATATTATTACTTGGTTTATTATGGGCAATTAATTTATCTGCTCAAATAAATCAACAAGTAAATAAACATTGGTGTGGTTCAATTGAGATGATGGAGGCAAATTTTAAGAAACATCCTGAGTTAAAAGTTCAATTTGATGAAACTCAAGCTCAATTGAATGCTATGCAAGAACCTCAACAAAGTGCTAATAAATTAATAGCAACTACTAATTATACTATTCCAGTTGTGTTTCATATTTTACATGCCTATGGCTCTGAAAATATTAGTGATGCGCAGGTAGCAGATGCAATAGCTATTCTAAATAGAGATTATAATAAACAAAATGCAGATACATCAGTAGTTATTGCACCAATGATACCTGCAATTGGAAATGCACATATTAATTTTGCTTTAGCTAGAAAAGACCCTAATGGTAATTGCACGAGCGGAATAGTACGACATTTTGATCCTAAAACATATAATTGGGAGGGTGATTATCAAGATTATATTTACACATGGGATCCTACTATGTATTTGAATATTTATGTTGTAAAAACGATTGCATCGGGCGCAGCCGGATATGCATATTATCCAGGTAGCTTATCTAATGGCTCTCCAATGGATGCAATTCTTATATTATCAAATTATGTGGGAAGTACGGGTACTTCAAACGTTAACCAATCAAGAGCCTTAACACATGAAGTAGGGCATTGGCTTAATTTGCAACATGTGTGGGGTAATACAAATAACCCTGGTGTAGCCTGTGGAAATGATCAAGTAAATGATACACCAATTACAAAAGGCTATACAGCTTGTTCTACATTAGCTAACTCTCAAATTTGTACGCCTGGTATTTCTGAGAATTATCAAAATTATATGGACTATGCTTATTGCTCCGTTATGTTTACTAATGGACAATGTACTCGAATGAACAATGCTATAAATTCTCCAATGGTAGGAAGAAATAATCTAGGTTCAGCTTCTAATTTAATAGCAACCGGAATTAACCCATTAGCATCTTGTCCACCAACAGCCTTGTTTAAATCTAATCGACAAATAGTTTGTGTTGGTGAACAAGTTGTATATACTGATCAAAGTAATGTATCTACACCTACCGCTTGGAATTGGACATTTGAAGGAGGAACACCCAATTTATCTGCGGTTCAAAATCCTACAATAACCTATAACACACCAGGTACTTATTCAGTTCAATTAATAGCTTCTAATACAAATGGTAGTTCTAACCCCGAAATTAAAACGGAATATATTACGGTTTTACCGCCAACTATCTCCGGAAATTTAGTGGAAGGTTTTGAGACGTCTCCTTTACCAAACTCTACATGGCTTTTAAGAAATGTGTCGGCTAATGATGCTAATTGGGAACAAACTAATTTAGCATGGGCAAGTGGGAATCATAGTGCTTATGTGAGTGAAAATGCGGCACCTTCATCAACAGTGGATTTATATTCTCCGAGTTTTGATTTTACTCAAATGCCAAATCCTGTATTTACATTTAAGTGGGCAGGAGCAGATCGTGATACTACAACGCATAACTCAGATGCTCAGATAAGTGTGTATATCTCAACGAACTGTGGTATGTCTTGGGTACCACGTATCGTGAAAAATATAAAGTATTTTGCAACAGGTGTTAGTGGACTTGAAAATGGAAATTTCATTCCATCTCCTTCTCAATTTGTACAAGAAACCATTAATGTGTCTGCATTTATTAATTCGCCAAACGTATTAGTTAGGTTTAGATATATTTCTGATTACGGAACTTCAAATAATTTTTACTTAGACGACATTAATATTCAAAGTGTTGTTACTGGAGTTTCAGAGATTAATAAGGAACATCTTAACTTATTAGTCTATCCTAATCCCGCGAAGGAGGTTCTTTATGTTAATTTTGAAATTGATGCTGAAACCCAAATAAATGCACAACTTCTTAATGCTTTGGGTCAAACATTGATGATGCGTAATAAACAATTATGTACAATAGGCTCTAACACAATTACATTTAATACAAGTAATTTATGTAAAGGTGTTTACTTTTTGAAAATTATAAAAGACAACACAACATTTATGGAGAAGGTAATAATTGAGTAGTTTGAATAAAGTTTTGAATGTTTTTCTTTTTTTCTAAAATACTTGCTTTTTTAATAGCTCCTTATACATGGGTTTTTATAGGTGTATTAATTCTTTTAAAAAAACTATGGCACACCACTTATAGAAAATATGTACTGACTCTTTGTGTGTTTATGTATGTTATTTCAAATTCTTTTTTAGTAGATGAATTAGTAAGAGCTTGGGAGTATGAAGATGATGAGATTTATTCTAAAACAACACAATACGATATAGCCATTGTATTAGGTGGATTTAGTCGTATTGATGAACGATTGGAGAAAGCTGATTTTAATTTTTCGGGTGATAGACTGTTTCAAACTTTAGAAATGTATCACAAAGGAAGGGTGAAAAAACTTTTTATAACTGGTGGAAGTGGAAGCATTAGCCATCCAGAGCATCGAGAAGCACTATATATTAAAAAGTATTTAAAAAATATTGGCATACCCGATAGTAATATAGTAATTGAGAGTAATAGTAAAAATACTTACGAAAATGCCTTATATAGTAAACATATATTAGATAGTTTACAATTTAAGGGTTCTATTTTATTGGTAACGTCATCCTTTCACATGCGACGTTCGTTGGCTGTTTTTGAAAAGGCAGGTTATAAAAATTTAACCCCTTTTGTTACAAATAAAATAACAGGAATTAGAAAGTTTGATATAGATTATTGTTTTATACCTAATAGCGATGCCATTTTTAGTTTTAATCTTATTATTCATGAGATGGCGGGATACCTTATTTATTGGTTAAAAGGCTATTTATAATATTTTTTTATTTGTTTTATGGAATTAGATACTTCTATGTATCTCAATATTAAAAATCAAGATTATGCAGTTTAAAAAATCATTTACCATTTTTTTAATGTTTATAGGCACAGCCTTATTAGCATTAAGTTTTTTAACTAACACTTTCACTAAGCAACAAGCGTCAGTGCTTTCATTTTCAAAAGGCGACACCTACGATAAATTATGGAAACGAGTTGATAGTTGTGAGAAAAAAGGACTAACCGAGTCAGCAATGCGGGTAGTAAATGTGATGTATGGAAAAGCTAAAACAGATAATAATTCTGCACAATTTGTTAAGGCAATTCTTCATCGTATGAAGTTTGAAAGCTATAAGGAGGAGTTCTCGTTAGAGAAGTCAATTCTTAATCTTCAAAACGAGGTTAATACTACTAAATTTCCTATTAAACCAGTTTTACAGAGTATTTTAGCTGATGCTTATTGGCAATATTTTCAAAATAACCGATGGAAATTTTATAATAGAACCACTACGGTTAAATTTAAAAATGATGATTTTGAAACTTGGGATTTAAAAACAATTACCAATGCAATTATTGTCAATTTTAAATTATCTCTACAAAATGTGGATAGTTTAAAGCGTACAAAAATTGATGTTTATGATGATGTTTTAAATAAAGGAACTACAGAGTGTAGAGCATGGCGACCAACTCTGTATGATTTTTTGGCACATAGAGCCTTATCTTTTTTTATGTATTCTAATGAGGCAGATATTACTAGGCCAGCGGATAGATTTATTATTAATTCAGACGACTATTTAAAACCTTATTCTCATTTTGTAGAACTTGATATTCCAACGCCATCCGACTCATTAGAAACAAAGTACTATGCCATAAAACTATTGCAAGATTTAACCCGTTTTCATAAAGATGATACGAATCCAGACGCCTTGGTAGATGTTGAAATTGAGCGATTAAATTTTGTGAAACGCCATTCACAAAACACGAACAAAGACACCTTATTCTTAATGACATTAAAAAATTTAGAGAAGAAATTTGAAACTCACGAACGTTCAACTGAATTCTCTTTTTTAATTGCTAATTGGTATCTTCAAAAAGCTAGTAAATATAAACCACTTGAAAACGATGATTATAAATGGCATTATAAAATCGCTAAAGAGATATGTGAAGTTACTTATGCTAAATTTCCAAATGCTTATGGCGCCATTCAATGTAAGAATTTGGCAGAGGGACTCAAAACTAAAAGTGTAAAATTAAACTTAGAAGAAGTTAATGAGCCTGGTAAACCATTTAGAGCATTACTTGAATCGAAAAATATTGATAAGTTGTATTTTAAAATTGTAAAAACAACGGCTATTGAACTACGACAGTTAAACAGAAATAAATATGGTGAAGAGTTGTATAATGCCTATAAAAAACTACCTGAAGTAAAATCATTTAGTCAGAAATTTAATGATGATGGAGATATGCAATTGCATAGAACTGAGTTTGCATTTCCATCACTGGATGTTGGATATTACATTGTATTATCATCTCTTAATGAGGATTTTAAGTATTCAAATAATATTACCACCTATAATACTTTTGCAGTTTCTAATATTGCCTCAATTGAACGAAGACAAAATAATGATGGTTCTTATGATATTTATACGCTACATCGCCAAACGGGAGATATATTACCCAATGTTACTGCACAAATTTGGTACGAACGCTATGATTATAAACTGAGAGATTATGTTATCAAGAAAGGGCCATTACTTAAAACAAATGAAAAAGGCTATTTGAATATTAATTATGATAAAACAGATGATAGAAACTTCTTTATTGAATACTCTAATGGTAATGATCATTTTTTTAATGATAATAATTTCTATACCTATCGTCCATACGAACAGCCTGAACAGTATGTAACCTCATCTTATGTGTTTACCGATAGAGCTATTTATCGTCCAGGTCAAACAATTTATTTTAAATCCATTTTTTTAGAATCTGTAAACGGAGAAAAAACAAAAATTAAATCCAATTTTCCTGTATCAATCTCTTTTTATGATGTAAACTATCAGTTAATAGCTACTCAAAATTTAATGACTAACGAATTTGGTTCAGTAAGTGGTTCTTTTACGGCGCCCCAAAATGGATTAAACGGACAGATGCACATAAGTACTGGATATGGCGAGGCTTATGTTTCGGTAGAAGAATATAAACGACCAAAATTTGAAACAGAATTTTTGCCTACGAAAGGAAGTTTTAAATTAAATGATGAAATTACAGTGAGTGGTATAGCGAAGGGTTATGCAGGTAATTTGATAGATGGGGCTAAAGTCTCATATCGGGTAACACGTATGGTTCACTTTCCTTATTGGTATTGGTGGTATCGCCCTTATTATAAAGTTGCAGAAACCGAAATATCTAATGGTGAAATAACTACTAATGATACTGGGGCGTATATTATCAAATTTAAAGCTTTACCTGACGAGTCTGTCTCTAAGAAAAGTTATGCAACCTTTAATTATAAAATCACGGCCGATGTTACCGATATTAATGGAGAAACGCATAGTGCCGACACCTATGTTACGGTTGGTTACCAAGCATTGCAAATGCAAATTTCTTGCGATGAGGTTGTGGAGATAAGTGAAAAACAAACAATTAATATTGTTACTAAAAATCTTAATGGTGTGGCAGAAGGAACAAAAGGTACTTTTACAGTTCATAAATTAAAACAACCACAAAGGATTTTTAGAAATAGATTATGGCAACAGCCAGATAGGCATACCTTAACTAAAGAAGAGTATTACACAACATTTCCAACTGACTTATATGCTGATGAATTAAATAAGTATAAATGGGAAAAAGAAACAAAGGCGGTTGAGAAAACTTTTGATACGAATATTAAAACCGATTATGAGCTGTCGAATGAATTAAAATCCCTGAAACCAGGAGTATATATTATTGAGGCAGAGTGTAAGGATAAATTTGGAGAAAATGTAAAGGCTTTTCAATATGTAACTATTTTTGATAAAAATAATTTATCTCTACCTGAACAAAAAGCGGATTGGTATTTTTCTAAAAATAGACCAATTGAACCTGGAAATAAGTTTTCATTTATTCAGGCTTCGGCTTATGAGAATACTAAATACTTGTTTGAAATAGAGGAGAAAAATCAGATTACGCAATCTGTTTTTAAACAAGCTTCAATGAATTATCAGTTTATAGATATTTTAGAGGGGCATCGTGGGAATGTGGCGATACACGCTACTTTTGTGAAAAATAATCGTTTCTATACACACAGTACAATTATAAATGTTCCTTATACAAATAAGGAATTGGATATAAAATTTGAAACATTTAGAAATAAATTGTTACCTGGCCAAGCTGAAGAATGGAAAGTAACGTTTAAGGATAAAAAAGGCGAAAAAACAGCTACGGAGCTAGTCGCTACCATGTATGACGCTTCGTTAGATGCATTTAGAGCAAATTATTGGGGCTTTAATCCATTACATTATTATTATTCACAATTAAATTGGACTTCTCAAACGGAGAGTGCTTCCATCTCTAACCAACTAAGTTATATTCCAAGCAGTTATTTACATATTCCTTATAGAAAATATGATGCCTTAAATTATTTCGGACTTCATTTTTATAACAATAACAGATATTATGCTGTTAGAGGTGCACGAGGAGATTATGATGAAGAATATACTGCAAAGGCCTCTGGACAAGATCCTCAAGCACCTCCAGTTGAAAGTAAAACTGCCAAAAAAGAAGCTATAATGACTGTAACCTCCGAGGATTATGCAGGTGCTGAAGTATCAACTGGATTAATTGCTAAAAATAAAGATGGTGATGTTGATTTTGATAAAAAAGCAGGAGGAGAGCTAAAAGAGAAAACATCTAACCAAGAAGTAAAAGTAAGAAGTAACTTTAACGAAACAGCGTTTTTCTTTCCACAGTTACATACGAATGAGAATGGTGAAATAGTAATAAAATTCACTGTACCAGAGAGTTTAACAAAATGGAAATTAATGGGATTAGCACACACTATAGATTTAAAATTTGGGCAATTTGAAAAAGAAGTGATTACTCAAAAAGAATTAATGGTTCAACCTAATGCACCACGTTTTTTCAGAGAAGGAGATCAAATTATTTTTATCTCTAAAATTTCTAATTTATCCGATAAAGATTTAAAAGGAAATGTTGAACTGAAATTATACGATGCTTTAACCGAAAAAGACATTACTAGCGAACTTCAAACTGTTGTTGGCAACACAACTCAATCGTTTGATGTTAAAAAGGGTTTAAGTAAAGCTGTTGAATGGACACTTAATATTCCTATTAATTATTCAGCAATTAAATATAAGATAGTAGCTAAAGCGGGCAATTATAGTGATGGCGAAGAAATGGTAATTCCTTTGTTAACTAATAGAATGTTGGTAACAGAAAGTATGCCATTGCCAATACGTAGTCATCAAACTAAAGAATTTTCATTTGAGAAATTTATCACACAAAATAATCATTCAACTACTTTAAAAAACCATACTTACACTTTAGAGTTTACAGCTAATCCTGCATGGTATGCTGTTCAGGCATTACCTTATTTAATGGAATATCCTTATGAATGTGCTGAACAAACTTTTGCAAGATATTATGCTAATAGCTTAGCAGCTTATGTTGTAAATTCAAAACCAAAAATTAAAGCTGTTTTTGATGCATGGAAAAATGTAAGCCCCGCAGCGTTTTTATCTAATTTAGAAAAAAATCAAGAATTAAAATCTCTTTTATTAGAAGAAACTCCTTGGGTGTTACAAGCTAAAAATGAAAGTGAGAACAAAAAACGAGTTGGCTTATTATTCGATTTGAATAAAATGAGTTATGAGCAAACAAGAGCTTTTAAAAAGTTATTAAAAAAACAATCATCTAATGGAGGCTTTGTGTGGTTTGATGGTGGCCCTGATGATTGGTATATGACTCAACATATCATAACTGGTTTTTCGCACCTTGATAAATTAGGAGTTATCAATGCAAGACAAGATAATGAAGTATGGAATATGATAACTAAAGGTGTTGAATATTGTGATAATAGAATGAGAGAAGAATACGAATGGATGAAAAAACATAATCCAAAGTATCAATCAGAAAATCATTTAAGTTATATGGCTATTCAGTATTTATATATGCGTAGTAATTTTCAAGATATTAAATTATCGAAACGACATACTGAGCACTTTGATTACTTTAAAAAACAAACTCAAACTTTTTGGTTGCAAAACAGTAGATATATGCAAGGTATGATAGCCCTGAGTTTATATCGTTATAAAGATGCAAAAACACCTAAAGATATATTAAAATCGTTGAAAGAAAATAGCATCAATAGTGAAGAGATGGGAATGTATTGGAAAGAAAATTATGGTTACTATTGGTATGAAGCTCCTATCGAGATGCAAGCTTTAATGATAGAGGCATTTGATGAGATAAATAATGATGTGAAAACAGTAGATGATTTAAAAACATGGTTAGTAAAAAGTAAGCAAACACAACATTGGGGAACTACAAGAGCTACCACCGATGCCGTATATGCTTTGTTATTAAAAGGAACAGATTGGTTAAGTACCGAACCTCAAGTAGAAATTACAGTCGGAAATATAAAATTAAATCCTTTAACCGATAAATCTATTCAGGTAGAACCTGGGACAGGTTATTTTAAGAAAACATGGAATGATGCGGAAATAAAACCTGAAACAATGGGTAAAATTAAGGTAGAAAAGCGTGATGAAGGTGTAAGTTATGGAGCAATTTATTGGCAATATTTTGAGCAATTAGATAAAATTACACCTCACGAAACTCCTTTAAAAATTAAGAAACAATTATTCTTACAAAAATATACATCTTCTGGAGTAGTAATAGAGCCAATTACTGAAAGTACTAAACTTAAATTGGGTGATAAGATAAAAGTGCGTATTGAGTTAAGAGTGGATAGAGATATGAGTTACGTTCATATGAAAGATATGCGTGCATCTGGCTTTGAACCTACTAATGTTATTAGTACCTATAAATACCAAGATGGGCTAGGATATTACGAAAGTACCAGAGATGCTGCCACTAATTTCTTCTTCTCGTATTTGAATAAAGGCACTCATGTATTTGAATATCCTTTAGTGGTAAACCATTATGGCGATTTTAGTAATGGAATAACAACTATCCAATGTATGTATGCGCCTGAATTTACAAGTCATAGTGAGGGTGTGAGAGTGAAGGTTAAAAAGTAATTCAAAGAGAGCTGTGAGTAAGCCATGCCATATAAATTTGGTATGGCTTATTTTTGATAAATTGCTTACCTTAACGGTTTTAAATTAAATGATGACTTTATTAAAACTCAACTTCCTTTCTTTATTGATTTTATTAGCTTTATTAAATACAGCTTGTAAAAATCCAAATGATTTTACCGTAGATGATTTCGATCCGTTTACGAATTATACGCAGAATCAAGATGGAAACACGTATCGTTTTCAAACAGATTTAAGTAACGCTGTGTTATATGGCGTACAAATACCATCTATAAAACAATTACCAAATGGAAAGTTTGTATTTTCGTTTCTATTAAACAATAATACAGGTAGCACTCAAAATTATTATTATAAACTGTATTATCAAAATGATACATATAAATTTAATAATGATACTTCTTTGTCCTCTGAAAATTTTTATGGTAGTTGGGAAGATACGGGTATTGAATTTAAAAAACGAGAAATTGAAACAGGAGAAGTATTAGTAACTGATAGTTTTAATATTGTTGGTAATCCACGAGATGAGAAACTATATTATGGTTCAGATCCTGAAATTTCACGCTTAAGCGATACGTTATTGAATCGTTTTGTAAATAAAGTAAAAGCAATTCCAGAGTGGTATATAAGTGCTATCGAAAAAGCAAAAGGAAATAAAATCTCTATTGATGATCAAGTTTTTTTAGAGGCATTGTGGGGTGTGAATGATTATTTTCAGAATCAACATAATTATAATAATCGTTGGAAACGCAATCCTCGAATGGGAAATTATAAATTCATGTTGGTTGTCTGTAATGAGGCGGGACTTGCTAAAATCCCTAGTTATATAAAAAATATTTCTAAAACAGATTCAACTCAGCAATTTGTAAATCCCTTTGCGTATTTCGATAAATTACCTTTAGATACAATAAAAGGAATTAAAGTCATTCATGCCGTTAAAAACTTATCAGTTTATAGCAGTTTTAATTTAGAAAATGGTATTTATGTTGATCGTTTAAATTCAAATTTTATAAAGGCAGACACTTCAGCCTATTCAGAAAGTTGTGGCGAATCTAACCGATTATATCAACAAGCTATCTTTGCACAATACTTTCATCATATTAATAAAAACTATCAGTTTGCCAATATTAATGCAGTTATGGATGTGGTAGGTGAAAACTACACACGCGAATCTTATCAGAAACATTTAAGCGAGTACGCTAAACATAAAGATTTAGTTAAATTATATAGTAACGCCAGCGATTGCCCTTGTAAAACAGTTAAAACAAATGTGCAAGAAAAAAGCATTTCAATTTATAATCCAGGAAATGCCAACAGTACATCTCTAAAAAAAGAGCATGTTGGTGTGAAATCGCGAATTGGGTTTACTTATGGAAAATGGCGGGCTAAAATCAAATTTCCTAAAAACATAAGTAATGATAACGTGTGGAATGGTTTAACAAATGCTTTTTGGCTGTTATTTCAAAGCGACGATGCATGGAATGCTCGCCGAGCTTGTAATGCTAATATTGGTTATATTCCTAAATCAGCACCTGATTCAGAGGAATCTATCAAGCAGGCTGTTCCTGTAACATCTTATTCCGAAATTGATTTTGAGATTTTAAAAGAGTCGCCTTATTGGACAAAATCAACCTATGGGGATAATTTAAAAAATTATAAATCAGAAGATGGTACTAATAATAGGAATATTGTGGTGTGTTGCACAAACTGGGATTTAGCTTGTCATGCTCCTAAAGATTATTTCTTTGGTGCAAAAGATTATAGTTTTGAAGATAAAACTTATTCATTCGGGCGATGGAATTATTTTAATAAATTATTGACCTCTAAAGTGGCAGTTCCACACGATGAAGTTTTTAATGACCAATATTATTATTTTGAAATTGATTGGCAACCTAGTCAAATTATTTGGAGAATAGGTAAAGAGAAAAATAATATGAGAGAAATATGTAGAATGAATAGTAATATGACTAGTATTCCGAATAATCAAATGATTATGTTAATGACTCAAGAGTTTCATTATCAAGAATGGTGGCCAACTGCACCTTTTTTACAAAATGTAATTCCTTTCCCAAAAAATGATTTAGAAGGTAAGTTGTTAGAAGTAGAGATTGAATAGTTTTTTACTTTCTACTTATGCCATAGTAAAATCCAAACCCAAAGGTAATAGCACTCATACTCCAGTTATTTTTTAATCCTTTGTACTCGTACCATTTATCAAGCCCTGCATAAGCAGGGTTAAATTGAGAAAAGGTGTAATTGTATGAAATATGACCACCAATGGCAAAATTCGGATCAACTATAAAATATAAACCAAACATTGGTTCGATAAATCCGCCACCAAAATTAGTGGGATATTTCCCAATCAAGCTATCGTTTTTATATTTAATACCTTGAAAAGCGTTGTAATTGTATCCTGCATTTAGCGAGATGGTATAAAAAGCATTTTTGTCAAAGAATTTATCGTAACCCAATTTTAAATAGCCGTTATGTGTTTGCATATTGGTATAAATGTTTTGATAATAAAATGCTTTTTGAGTTTTGTAATATGAATATGAATAACCTAAGCCAACAAAAAATCCAGAAAACAATTTATAATTTACATTGGCATCTCCAGTAAGCACACCAGCAAATGAATGACGTAATACCTCACTTGTTACCGCTTTTGGAATTGCTACATTGGCTCTTATTGAAAATCGAGGAAGATTATTTTTATAAACTACTTTTTCTTCTTGAGAGAAACAAAAAAAACAACTCATAATAAATATGAATGAAATGCTATATCTCATAGATAAATAAACGAGTTGTTTTTTTATTTATTGTTATTAGTTTAACTAAGCAAATTTCTTTTCAAATTCTTTCATCGCATCCACTAAAACTTGAACACTTTCAATTGGCATTGCGTTATAGATTGATGCTCTATAACCTCCCACATCACGATGCCCTCTAATTCCACTAATGCCTAGCGAGTTCCAAAATTTATCAAATTCAGGTTCTAATTCAGGTTTGTGTAATAAGAAACATACATTCATGAAACTTCTATCTTCTTTGGCTGCAGTGCCATAAAACATAGAGTTTCTATCAATCTCACCGTATAATAAATCAGCTTTTTTTTGGTTAATTTCTTCTATCCAACTAATACCACCATGTTGTTTTAACCAACGTAAAGTAAGCATGGTAACATAAACCGGAAATACAGGTGGTGTGTTATACATCGACTCGCCTTTAATGTGTACTTGATAATCGAGCATTGATAACATTTTACGTCCAGTTTTACCTAATATATCTTTCTTTACCATTACCATGGTACTACCAGCAGGACCAATGTTTTTTTGAGCACCGGCATATATTAATGCAAAATCTTTTGCATTTACTTTTCTGCTAAATAAATCCGAACTCATATCACACACTAATGGAACTGAACATTTAGGAAAACTTTTCATTTGTGTACCGTAAATGGTGTTATTAGAGGTGATGTGTAAATAATCAGCATCATTAGGTACTTCGTATCCTTTTGGTATATAATTAAATTTTTTGTCTTCTGAACTAGCAATTACTTTTGTGTTACCAATTATTTTAGCTTCTTTAATGGCCTTACTCGACCAAACACCTGTGTTTACATAAGCAGCATAACCGGTTTCGGTTAATAAATTATATGGTACCATAGCAAATTGAGTACTCGCACCGCCACCTAAATACATCACTTCGTATTCATCACCTACTTCAAATAACTCTTTAATCAAGGCGCGTGCTTCATCCATAACGGCCACATAATTTTTACTACGATGAGAAATTTCAAGTAACGATAAATTCATATTATCGAAATTAAGACAAGCTTCGGACGCTTGTTTTAAAACGTCAATCGGCAATATGCCAGGACCAGCGCTAAAATTGTGAACTTTTGACATAGGTTTTAAGGTTTAAAAACAGTATCAAAGGTAATAATTATTACATCATTTAAGGAGTCCTTTATTAAATTATTTTAGAGTTTAAAAATCCCTATAAATTTGTTGGTTAAAACCATTGCAAAGTGGTATTTTTATTGATTTCAATTTGATTTTTTTAAAATGAATACCTCACAAAAATTATGGAATACTTTAATCATTGTTTTTGTGATTTTATTTTCTGTTTTCTGTGCATTTCAAGTAAAGTACTTACGGTTTGATTATAATTTTGAAGCTTTTTTTCCAAACGAAGATAGTGAACTTGAAATTTACGAACAGCACCGAAAACAATTTGAATGGGATAATGAATTTGTATTATTAGGAATTGAAAACAAACAGGGTATTTTTAAAAAAGATTTCCTATTAAAAATTGATTCTCTAACAAAAGCCTTGCAACAAATAGAATTAGTAAATCGAGTGATTTCTCCTACTAATTTAAAAAATATTTCCTTAGGTGGCCTTGCTCCTGTTCAGTTAAGACTTATGCATATTGATGATGAAAGTTTGTATAAAGATGATAGTGTTGCTATTTATAGTAATCCGCAATTAGTAGGTTCATTCTTTCCAAAAGATGCAAAGTCTATTTCAATATTTATAAAAACTGATGAGAATTTAAGTAAGCGTAAGAGTGATAGTTTGGCGACACAAATCGAAAAAGCTTTCTCTCAATTTCATTTTGATGAGGTTCATTTTGTGGGTAGAATTGTTGCACAGAATGTTTATCTAAAAAATTTGGAAAAAGAATTTGTATATTTTTTAGGCATCTCTTTTGTTTTAATTGTAGTTTTTTTGTGGCTTTCGTTCCGATCAGTATATGGTGTTTTGGTACCCATAACCATTGTTATTCTATCCGTATTCTGGACATTAGGTATTATGGCTATGATGGGACAATCCTTAGATATTATGACGGTCATGTTACCTACTATGATCTTTATTGCAGGAATGAGTGATGTAGTTCATTTTTTCACAAAGTATTTTGAAGAATTATCCCATGGTACAGATAAGCAAAAAATATTCCCTCTAATTTTAAAAGAAGTTGGCTTTCCAACTTTTCTTACACTTATTACCACAGTAGTTGGCTTTCTGTCATTATTGTTTTCAAGTATTAAACCAATTAGAGATTTTGGTGTTTAC
>JADLER010000231.1 GCA_020846025.1 Bacteroidia bacterium
ATTTTCAAAAATAGGGGCAACACCAGATGTTTTTTCTTATTCTAATGCATAATCCGGGTTTAATTTTTACTTTTGAACTTATTCAATATTAACAATAAATTTTAAAAACAGGAAGAAATGGTATCACTTTTTAACCAATACAATAAATCTAAATTGTTGGTTGAATATGATGATTACTATATACCTACAGATACTACACATAGTTCAAGGTGTGGCACACGTGTTAAATTGTTCTTTCCAAAATATTTTAATTATGAGCTTTGAAAAACTTAGATCCTTAATCATTGAAGACGAGGAATTCCCTATGCATGAACTGAGCAATGCACTTGGAGAAACTGAAGAATTTATTGTCTGTGGCATAGCGGCCTCAATCGAAAGTGGATATGAATTAATTAAGACAACAACCGCAGATATATTATTTTTAGATATTAAACTGGAAGGTGGCTTGTGTTTTTCTTTGCTTAATGAGTTGAAAAATAATCAGATACAAATACCTTTAACTGTTATTATTACTGGTTGCAGAGATTTTGAGTATGTAAAAAAAATTCACAATGATTACCGTGATATTGTTATTTACATTTTAGATAAACCCTTCTGGGAGAATTGGATTCATCAAAAAGATACTATTTTAGAAAAGTATTTTGATTCAAAAAGATCTAATTTAAATGCCGTTCACTGTTTAAGGAAGGTTGATCTGTTGCCAATTTACTCTAATAAAAAAAGCATCATGGTTAGACCAGATGATATTGTATGGGCAAAAACTGGAGAGAAGGCTAAAGGTAATACTGAGATTTATTTAGAAAGTAAAGTACTAAAATGCAACACATCTCTTGTTCAATTGCTACAAACCCTTCCATCTAATTTTTTGCAAATTAGCAGATTTGAAATTATTAATATTCAATGGATTTCTTACATAGAACATGTTAATAAAGAAATATACATGAGAAATGGGCAAGCATTGATGATTGGGTCTAGTTTTTATAAAAACCTATGCAAAAGCTTGGGTGTACATTGATCCATGAGGAAAATCTCATATTTACAGATTACAAATCCACTTTCATAGACAATATGAAGAATTTAGCCAAGTTTCTTTATTTGTTTAAGCTGGTACAATGTTTCTTTCAAGTATCCTGGTCGGGATATTATCTACAATATTTTTGTCATCTGCAGCTGTTCTTTGTTGTCAAGGTAAATGAGATAGTTCGATTTGTTACTATTTGTAGAGTTGTTCGTTTATGGTTATTTGACTATTAAAATTTTTGAAGTGGTTATGTATCCTGACTTTTGGTCTTTTAAAATTAACAAATACATACCAACAGGTTGTTGGGTAAGGTCAATAATTTTACTGTCTTGATTTATTAGTACACTTTTGGTGTCAATTACAGTGCCATAAGCATTTACGATTTTTATGCATTCAAACGAAGCAGGTAGATGTACAATTCCATCAGTAGGGTTTGGGTAAAGTAATATTTCAGTTTCTTCAGAAGACAGAGTGGATGAAGGAGCATTTTTACATGTAAAATCCTTTAAATCTATTTTATAAACCTTATCTCCGGTAGTCAATACACCTCCAATAATATCAAAATCAATTATTTGATTATTACCTGGAATATTTACGAAGCATATTTCATCTTTTCTTGGATCATAAATGAAAATTTGATCGGTTGTTGTATCTGTAAAGCCAATTATGAAAGGTAGTGGATTGCCTTCAATATAAATTACTTTGAATTGAATTTTTTTAACATTACCTTTCAAAGCAGCTTTAGAAAAAGTTTTCCATTCTGAGGAAGATAGGTCTTGAAGTATCTGATTATTGTTACCTAATTTGTGGGCAGAATAGCTAAAACTACCATCCTCACAGACACATGCCAAATGATTGTAAAGATATTTAGTACTACCTGTTGCAATCCCATTGAACATCCCATGGCTATCAAATGATTGAATGTTGCATGGGAAGTTTGATGTCACTTTTTCATAAACTTTAATCTTATTGCCTGATTCATATATGAGCCCCAGCCTTTCTCCATCGGCCGATAGTACCATCGGGAAATGATCATTATAGCTGACTGCTTTGGAATTAAAGTCTAATAGTAATTGTTCCAAATCAGGATAAATATTGGTATGCGCAATAAAATCAACATTGCCTATTTTATCCAAAAGTTTAACAGGGACATCAATTGATGCTGAAGGAATTTTTAAGACTCCTATAACATCATCGAAAACGCTGTTATACAAACCATCTATCTTCACAGGTGCCCCACCATCGAGTTGTCCATCGTAAAAATATAACAAATGATTGTCAAAAGTTGTAATATAAATCGTTCCCCCGGCGTCTATACCAATATTTTTGATATTGTTGGTAAGGACACATGAAAAATTCTGGCTCTGGTACTCATAACTGATATCAATAAATTGTTTCCATTTCCCATTATTTAATATTTGCAAACCTTCTTGGGTAGCTGTCACAAGATCATTTCCCAGAGCCATCGCTTTTGTTATACTTTTATTTTTTGAGGCATAAATCTCAGTGATTGTTTGGCTGATTAGAGTACTTGCCACCAACATAAAAATGAGAATACCTATAGTCTTGGTGAAATTTTTAAAAGTCATTTTAACGGTTGTTTAATAATTAACTAAAGTTGTATGTTTGACTTGTATTTTGGAATACTAGTAGTATAATTTTTACAAAAATAGTATGGATTGAGCATATCTATATAGGCGTACCCATGAACAAGCGTTATAAAACCTATGAATATCTGAAATACTGGTATGAAGGCTAAAATTGATTTTTGTTTAATTCTATTCCTATTCTGAATAATAGAATCTCTTAATTGCATAATTTATGTAGTTGTAGAACTACCTTCTAATATTTATATTACAGTGAATATTAAAATACATGAGCTGCTCAGAATTCAAAAAAAATTTCAACTGTAAAGCACGTATGAAATAAGAAGTTTTACTTGAGTATGATACAAAAACTTGATTAGAAATTCAATTTTCTTGCAAATGCCTGAAAGTGAAAACATGCCCATTTTGGTCTGTTGACAGAATAAAGCTTTACGACAAAACACCATGCAAGTCAACGAACTGTTATTACAGTACTTTCAAGAAGCATTCAATAGAAAATCCCAAGAAGATCTTGAGTTTGCCCCGGAGTCAGAAGAAGAAATCTGGATTCCGGTACGGAAAAAATGAAAAGTAGCTCATACTACACATACCCTTCATCCTGCTCGGCTGCTTCGCGCGATAGTACCGGTATGTATATACGCCTTG
>JADLER010000232.1 GCA_020846025.1 Bacteroidia bacterium
CATCATTTCCCTTATTTTAATCATTATAATTCATATTTTAAATTAAATAGAAGAAAGAACAAGCTTATACCAGTTTATTACCATTATAACGACAAACTAAATGTCATTAAGGATTTTTATTTAACATGTAGAGGAATGATTGCAAGAAAAATTACACAATTAGGTTTACGAAAATGGCAAAATTAAATTTGAAGATTTGAATACAGTATTAAATCGATTAAGGAGAAATGCATTCTGGATCAATGATGTGTTGAATGATAGTCGTATTCATAAACATATGCAGGAAATAGATGAGATAATTGAATCTGGTCAAAACAATATTATTAAATTACAGAATATTTGTAAACACGCATATCATACGGTTCCATTTTATAGTAGATGTATGAGTAGCGAATATGAATCCTTTCCAATTATTAATAAGCAAATAATCAAAAATAATTTTAACGATTTTGTCTCAAATAAATACAGAATTGATCAATTAAAATCTGTAGTAACCAGCGGTTCTACAGGTACTCCTTTTAAAGTACTTCAAGATACAGTCAAAAGAGAAAGAACGACAGCAGATACTTTGTATTTTTCTAAATTGGCTGGATATAATTTTGGTGATAAGTTATATTATTTAAAGATTTGGAATAAAATAAACCAAAAAAGTTATATTCAAAAATTTTTTCAAAATATAGTAAGTGTTGATGTTTTAAATCTGTCAGATAAATTTATAAGTGATCTGATTATTCAACTTGAAAAAGACAGATCAAAGAAAAATTTTTTAGGATATTAATCAGCGTTTGATGCTATTTTGTCGTATTGTAATCGGTACAATATCAAACCTGATATCAAAAATGTTAGTTCGATTATTTCAATGTCAGAGTCATTAAGCCCATACACTAAAGAAGGAATGGAACATATTTTTAGCAGTTCTATGGTTTCTCGATACTCGAATGTGGAGAATGGAATTATTGCACAGCAGATTAAAAATAAAGATAATTTTTTATTAAATAATGCAAGTTATTATATTGAAATATATGATTTTGAAAAAGATATTCCTGTCAATGATGGAGAGATGGGGCGGATTGTTATAACAGATTTGTTTAACTATGGAATGCCAATTATAAAATATGATACAGGCGATATTGGATCATTGGACAAACTGCATAAGAAAAAATTCCTATCTCAAATAGAAGGAAGAAAAATGGACACTATTTATAGTACGTCAAAGCAACTGATATCTTCATTTACAATCACCAATAATATGTGGAAGTATCACGAGTTAAAACAATACCAGTTCATACAGTCAGATGTAAAAATGTATACATTTAAACTTAATGTTGATACAACATTTAATAGAGAACAGGAATTGATAAATGAGTTTAAAACTTATTTAGGTTCAGATGCAGTAATTAGTATTGAATATGTTGATGAAATACCACTGTTGAATTCTGGGAAAAGACGTAAAGTCGTTAATTTAATGGATATTCACCATAACTAACTGGGAACTGGAAGGTATTCTTATATATATTAAGCATAATGTATCCTGGCTATGGTCTGTTATTGAAAAGATGAATGGCTGGATTTTTAATGTGTTGTACGGTAAAAAAGTAAACGATATAATAAGAGATTATTTACCATATTTATATCAGGATAGGTACGTTTACAGGTGTATTGATTCGAAGGATTTGAACCAACTTTTTGAGCTATTGAGTAACAATTCAGATGTACAATATTTTAATCCCCATAATTTTGACAAGGAAACGCTCGAAAACCTACACGATAATCCTTCGTTTCTGATGATGGGGGTATTTGATAGCCAAAAGCTTGTCGGTTATTTTTTTCTGCGCTTTTTCTTCAATAAAAAGGCATTTATAGGTCGGATGGTAGATGGTGATTATCAAAGACAGGGATTAGCAAAAGGAATGAGTAATATTATGTATTCTATAACATGGGATTTAGGATTCAGATGCCTAACTACGATTTCAGAGCAAAATAAACCTATTTTTGATCTGCATAAAAAGGAAGGGAATGTGGTATTCCTTAAAAAAATGAAGAATAATTATCATTTAGTTGAAATATTACCCGATGCAACTGTATCCGATCTTTAAGAGAGTATTTGATATATTGAGCAGTAGCATTGTGTTAGTTGTTTTATTGCCATTCCTGATAATTTTGATGATTGTACTTAGATTTACAGGTGAAGGAGAAATCTTTTACAAACAGGAAAGGATAGGAAAAGAGAATAAACCCTTTAATATGTTAAAATTTGCTACAATGTTAAAGGGGAGTCTAAATATGCCGTTGGGTACAACGACAATCGTAAACGATCCCAGAGTAACCCGAGTGGGAAAAATCTTAAGAAAAACTAAAATCAATGAACTGCCCCAACTTTTTAATGTCATTTTAGGGGACATTTCAATAGTAGGGCCACGTCCGCTACCCAATAATGAGTTTCAGTTGTATCACCCGGATGTGCAGCAGGTTTTAGCTTCGATTAGACCTGGGATAACTGGCATAGGTTCCGTAATATTTCGAGACGAAGAGGGTGTTATTCAGCGTAATGGGCCATACAATCCAAAAGATTACTATGAAAAAGTGATATTACCTTATAAGGGTGAACTGGAATTATGGTACAGTAAAAATATGAGCTTTTATAATGATATGAAGATTCTTTCAGCAACAGTTGCTTCGCTATTTATCAGTAACTCCAATATAGGTTATAGATTTTTTAAATCACTTCCAAAACGACCAAAAAATATAAGATTTGATTAGAAATATTATTATTATTATTATTGTTTTGCTGGGGATCCAACTTGGGTGCTCCAATAAAAATAAGGAACTTGTGCGTAATTCCATGATTGAGATTTATATCGGAGATAAGAGTACAAGGTCTACAAAGTTGGCTGCCAGACAATTATCCTATTATATTAATAAAATAGGATTGGGGGATGCACAGATAACTACAAAACCGTCATTTCTGAAAAGTAAGTTTAAAATTACAATTTTAAATAAATATTCTGCTCCAGCTCACGGAATTGATACTACGGGATTCGTCCATGGTGGATTTTATATCCGGTCTTCATCTTCAGAAATTATTCTTGCTGGTGATGATACTGATTTTGTACCAATTGCACCTTACGGAAGAAGTCGTGCAGAAATGGATAAAGCTAATTTGGAATTGGATAGATTAACGCACCAAAAATGGGAGAATCCATATACAGTTATGTTTAAATCCTATAGTAAAAATTTGGATTTGTGGGAGCAGGACGGTAGAGGAACTATAAATGCAGCCTATCAGTGGCTTGAGGAAATAGGAGTAAGGTGGTATAAGCCTGGGGAATTAGGCGAAGTTTTACCCGAACCTAAAAAGGTAGAGATTCCCCAACTGAATAAATACTATTTACCAGAAGTTGCAATCAGAAAAATGGCTTTCTACGGCAGAAGATTTTTTCAGGCATCAGATGACGATATTTTATGGGAACTCCGGCTAAAGCTTAATCCCGGTAATGAAATAATTGGTGGTGCGTTGCTGGGTCACGGAATGATTGTACTTCACTCAAGACCGGAAATCAGAAATACAAAACCACTTTATTTTGGTTTGTATAATGGTGTGAGAGATGTAAGTTCAAGAGATACCGGGAAACCATGTTTGAGTTCAGCTGAGTTGAAAAAAGACAATATTGCCTACGCAAGATTTATGTTTGATCATTACAGAGAACCGACGATATCCGTAATGCCACCGGATGCCTATTCAGTAATGTGTACATGTGATTTATGCCGTAGTAAAGGTACACCGGACAGGGGATTTGAGGGAAGTATGTCAGATTATGTCTGGAATTATGTAAATGATGTGGCTAAAGAATTGTATAAATCACATCCGGATCGTAAAATTATATGTTTTGCCTATGGTTCGTATTTACTTCCTCCTGCAACCATTAAGAAATTAAGCCCTAATATAATAGTTGGGATTTGCCGCACGCGTGTAAATTTAACCAGTAATGATAAAATAACTAACAACCAAAAACTCATTGAAGACTGGAGCCGTTTGACGACTAACAAATTTGTATTTTGGGATTATTATTTGTATCACAGGGATAACAATTCGTTGGCTTCATTTCCTGTTTTTTCCCCTCATAAAATAGCTTATGACATTAGAAAATATAATAATATTTCTTTTGGAGAATTCATTGAGGTTTTTAGAAATACGCCTCCTTCGGCTGGTGACCTGGCTACCAATCATATAAATGTGTATGTGACATCCAAATGTTACTGGAATACAAAGACAGATATAGATAAGTTGCTGGAAGAATATTTTATGAGATTTTATAAAGAATCATTTAAAGAGATGCAAGAGTTTTTTAATCTTGCTGAAAATAACTGGACAGAGCTAAAGGAGAAACCGGAAGTAA
>JADLER010000233.1 GCA_020846025.1 Bacteroidia bacterium
GCACAATGGAAAGCAATTTATTTGGCAGACAAAGAAGTGATGAATAGCAATTTAAATTTCAATCAAATTAATCGATTAATTCATTTAAAAGAAATGTTTTAAATGAACTATGGTTTAGCTAACCATTTTTCAATTTCGGTTTGGTCGAGTTGCATATAATTAACCCAATTTTCTAACACCGAATTGTTTACCATATAAATAGCTGGCATATTAAGACCAGCAAGGTAAACAAAGTTTCTTCCATTTAAGATACAATAATTAATATTAGTTGCTTTAGTGTCCTCAAAAAATGGAGTTATATTTTTATCCTCACCGTTTAATACAAGATACATAGAAATAGAAGGGTTCTTTTCTTTTATTAATCGCATCTTTTTTGCCGCAATACGGCAATGTGGACACGTTAAACTCATAAACGCTATAACGTGTTTGCCAGTTCTTAAACTTTGTGGAGGCGTGTGTTTTTTAGCATCTTTATACACACTATCTAACTCTAAAGTAAATTGGTCTTCCTTTGTTGTTAAGTATGCCTCGGCATAGCTCATATCAACATAATTTAAAATGTGTGGTAATGCTAATGCAGTTAATGCTAAAATTACCGTAGCCCATTTGCCAATTTTACCAACCTGAAAACCATGGTAATAGCGATATAATATAAAACTAACAGCCATCATTACTATATTTTTAATAATAGCTTGTAGTGGTGTCATAGAAATAGCATTGCCAAAACAACCGCAATTACCATTATTACCTGTTGTAAGTATAATTCCAATTAAGTAAAGACAAAAAATAAGTAAAGTGGCAATGGTTAGTTTATTAGTAAATTTAGAGTACAAACTTGTAATTAACATAAAACCAATAAAAAACTCCATTCCAATCATAAATCGAGCAATGAAAGGTGCCAAGCGCCATCCACCAATACCTAAATCAACAAAAGTTAATTCAAATGGTTCGATAGGTTCTAGTTTGGTATAGCCACTATATATAAATACCAAACCTAACAGTGTAGATAAAATAAAAAATAAAATTTTTAGGAGTAGGGATTTATTCATTTTAAGTAGGCTCTAATAAGGAGCTAATTTACTAAGTAAATTCTTTATAAAACAAAAAAGCTCCCGAAATTTCGGGAGCTTTTAAGATTAATTAAGCAATAAATTATTTGCTTAAAGTACAAGTAGAAACATAAGAACCAGTACTTGTTCTAGTACCAGAAACACAGTTTGCTTGTGCAGCACCTTTAGAAGCTGCTTTAATTTTAATAGTTGCACTTCCTGCTCCAGGAGAGTATGAACAAGTACAAGTATAATCTTTTTTGCAAGAAGCAAAAGAAACACCTAATGCTACGATTGCTAATAAACTTAATTTTTTCATTGTATAAAATGTTTTTTTAATAGTTATAATTATTTTAATTTACAATCTGCTGTGCTTACGTATGTTGCTCCAGTATAGGTAGTTTCAGTAGTTACACAAGCTTTTTTAGCAGTTCCTTTGCTTACTTTGCTGTAAGTAATTTTATCTACATTTGTAGTAGTAACAGGACCTGATGGCGCATTTGAAGTGTATGTACATTCACAAACACGGTCTTTTTTACAAGAAGTTAAAGCAGCTACTGCTACAACTGATAATATAATCGTTAATTTTTTCATTTTCTAATAATTTTTTAAGTTAAACTTATTTTAATGTACAACTTCTTGTATCTGTTTGAGTAGTTGTAGCAACATCTGTTGTTGATGTTGTTGTGGTTGTGTTTTCTGTAGTTGCAGATGTACACCAAGCTTTAGCAGTTTTTTTACTTAACTTAGTGGTTGATACATCCGTGTAGCTACCAGTTGAACCAGTTCCTGTTGATGAAGGAGTTCCATCAGTGTGAGTAGTTGTAGATGCACCATAAGTTACAGTGCAAGTACATGTTCTTGCTTTTTTACAAGAAGCAAAAGAAGCTGCAATAACAACAGCTGCTAATAAAGTAATTTTTTTCATTGGATAATGTTTTTTAAAATTTGATGTAAATATATGTAAATAATTAATAAAAAAAATACCCAGTAATGGGTATTTTTTTGTTAAATTGATGAATGTCATAGATAAAATGGCAAATTCGCTATTTTAAAACGCACGAATCCCATTTATAAGTACTTTGATAACTACTGCATATTGTTTGAGCATCTTTCTTTTTTGAGTTGCCAATAGCATAAGTTTGATTATAAGTAGCACCGCTCGAACTGGAAGTACACTCGCAGTTACGGTCTTTTCGGCAGGATGATAAGGTAATAATAACAATTAAGCCTAATGTGATTTGTATTTTTTTCATAATTATAATATTGGAGTTAAATTAAGATTATCCGTGAATGGTTTCTTTTTTAGAGTAGTTTTTTAATACTTCGGCTTCGTAGTTAAGCCATTCTTGCCATCTTTTATCCACATCTTCCACGTTTCCGCCATATTTACGAGCAAAACCAATAAAAAGTGTGTAATGATTGGCTTCGCTTATCATTAAATCTCTATAGAAAGCCCTTAAATCTTCATCGTTTATTTGCTCTGAAAGTAATTTAAAACGTTCGCAACTGCGTGCCTCAATCATGGCCCCAAATAGTAATCGGTCAATTAATACAATTTCTTTGCGATGGTCGCCCTTACGCATAAACTTATACAAATCGCCCACGTATTCATCTTTTCGTTCAAAACCTAATTTTAAGCCTCTTTCTTTAATTTTTTGATGAACCATTTCAAAATGTGATAACTCTTCTTGAGCTAATTTTACCATTTCTTCTACTAAATCTGTATAATACGGAAAATTAATCATGAGTGTAATGGCATTGGTAGCAGCTTTTTGCTCACAATAGGCATGATCAGTAAGAATTTCCTCAATATTCTTTTCTACAATATTTACCCAGCGAGGGTCGGTTTCTAATTTAAGTCCAAGCATCTTGAAAAATGTACGGTTAAATATACTATTTATTTTAAAACCGAAATCATTTTTTCGGCGATGATTTTACTCATTTTGTAATTAGACTCGTGTGTCCAACCAGCAATGTGTGGTGTTAAAATTACATTTTCTGCTTTTAAAAGATATTGAAAAGGATCGGGTAGGGTAGTGGTTTCTACATTTTCAAACGAACTGGATTCATATTCTAATACATCTAAACAAGCACCAATTACTTTCCCAGTTTGGAGATGTTTTACCAAATCGCTTGTGTTTAAACACTTGCCGCGTGCGGTATTTATGATGTAGATGTTTTTTTTGAATTTAGAAATAAATTCGTCGTTAATGTAATAGTGCGTTTCGGAGTTTAGTGGTAAATGAATACTAACAATATTGGCTTGTTCATATATTTCATCTAAGGTAGCTTCTTGTATAAATGGAGTGCCAAAGTTGGTTTTGTATTTGTCGTGCGCTAACACTTTACAGTCAAATCCTTGAAAACGTTTAGCAAATGTAGAACCCATATTTCCGTAGCCAATAATACCTATGGTTTTACCATTTATTTCGTGTCCTCTGTTTTCGGCTCTTCTCCAAATGCCATTTCTTACTTCGCTATCAGCACGTTTGAGATGATTGAGTAACATAAGCAACATTCCTAAAGCATGATCGCCAACGGCATCTCTATTGCCTTCGGGTGCACTCACACAGGTAATTCCTTGCTTTTTAGCAAATTCTACATCAATATTTTCCATGCCTGCGCCAACTCTTCCAATACATTTTAACTGAGAGGCGCTTTCTAAAATTGCTTGAGTGAGTTTAAATTTGCTTCTAATAACAATGCCATCATATTGAGGTAAAAGAGCAATGAGTTCTTCCTTGGGTTTATCCCAAAATAAATCGCAATGAAATCCAGCTTCTCTTAAAGTAGTATGTAGAACTTCGTGATTAGAATCAACACATAAAATCTTTTTCATTTGCTGTACAATTAAGGAATATCAATGTATTTGTGAGTTTGCAAAGATATCATCCATTTAGGGTTTTTCTTTACATATTCCACAATAAGCGGCGTTATATCATGGCGCTTACTCCATTCGGGTTGTAAGTATAAATAGCAATTATCAGAAACTTTTTGAGCTTGTTCTTCTGCCCAAATAAAATCATGTTTATTAAACACAATAATTTTTAATTCATTGGCTTTTTTATAATTTGCTTCTTTAGGCAACATTGTTTTTTTGGGAGATAAGCAAACCCAATCCCAAATGCCACTTAGTTCATAAGCACCAGAAGTTTCGATAAATGTTTGAATGTTTTTTTCTTTTAGTAAGGAGGTTAAGTATTGTAGATTATAAATTAATGGTTCGCCACCAGTAACAACAACAGCGGTAGTGTTACTTTCTAATACATGTTGTAAAATTGTTTCAGAGGCTGTAAGTGGATGAATGTGTGCATCCCAGCTTTCTTTTACATCACACCAATGGCAACCAACTTCACAACCGCCAATTCTAATAAAGTAAGCTGCTTTGCCAGTATTAAAGCCTTCGCCTTGTATGGTGTAAAATTCTTCCATTAATGGAAGTAATTTACCTGCATTTAATAAATTTTGTTGTTCGGTATTTAGTCCGCTTAATTTATAACTCATTCCATTTTAGGATAAATACTAGGTGTGTGTAGTGTAATAACTACAAACCTTGTATTATAAACTCCAATACGTTAATCCTTTTATTTTCCCTTTGTACATGCCTTTTACATCAACCAATACACCTTTTGAAGATAAAATAGATTTAAAGAATTTCTCGTCAAGTGTTTTATATTCTTTATGATTAACAGCCACAATAACACCGTCGTATCCTTTTGCCAATTTATTTAAACCAAAACCATATTCGTGTTTTAATTCATCGCTATCGGCATGTGGATCTACAATTTCAACTTTTACGCCAAATGATTTTAATTCTTTTACAATATCGGCTACTTTGCTAGTACGAATATCGCTCACATCTTCTTTAAAAGTAGCACCCATTACTAATACTTTTGATTTGCTAATGTTTTTTCCAGCTGCAATAATTTTTTTAACGCAATTTTTAGCTACATAAAATCCCATGCTGTCATTAACATAACGTCCGCTATTAATAACTCTTGAGTGATAACCTAATGATTCGGCCTTATGAGTTAAATAATAAGGATCAACACCAATACAATGCCCGCCTACTAAGCCTGGTGAGAATTTTAAGAAATTCCATTTTGTACCAGCCGCTGCTAAAACATCATAAGTATTAATATTCATTTTATTAAAAATAATAGAAAGTTCATTCATTAAAGCAATGTTTACATCGCGCTGTGTGTTTTCAATAATTTTAGCAGCTTCGGCCACTTTAATACTTGATGCACGGTGAGTGCCAGGCTCTACAATAATTTCGTAAACTTTGGCAATTTCATCTAAACTTTCTTTATCACAGCCCGAAACAATTTTTAAAATTTTAGTGATGGTATGTTCTTTGTCGCCTGGATTAATACGCTCTGGCGAATAACCTACTTTAAAATCTTTTACAGATTTTAATTTTGATTCTTTTTCGAGAATAGGTACACAATCATCTTCGGTGCAACCTGGGTAAACGGTAGATTCATAAACTACATAGTCGCCTTTTTTTAGTACTTTTCCAACTGTTGTAGATGCGCCAATAAGTGGTTTTAAATCTGGTAAATTATGTTCATCGATAGGCGTAGGAACCGCTACAATAAAGAACTTTGCTTTTTTTAGATCTTCTAGTTTATGCGTAAATGTAATATCCGATTTTTCAAAATCTTTCTTGGTAAGTTCGTTACTTGGATCAATACCTTTTTTCATCATATCAACACGCTTGGCATTTATGTCAAACCCTATTACCTTTACTTTTTTAGCAAATGCTAGTGCAATAGGTAAACCTACATATCCTAAGCCAATAACTGCAATACTTGCTTTTTTATCTACGATGTCTTTATATATTCCCATAATCTTAATTTGTATGTTGTTTTTAATGATTGTTTTTTAATAATTCTTTATTTCTCAGTGCATAAATTCGCTCGATGATTTCTACAACTTTCATGCCCTCTAAAGCATTTGTTGTAATTTTTGTTTTTCCAGTAATCGAATCTACTACATTTTCTATGACATTACTATGATTATTTGCCGAGCCTTTATAAGCGCCATAATCATTGGCTGGATTGGTTTCGGCTAAAGTAGGCATAGTGTAATTTTTTATGTGGCAGGTTTCTACCTGATCCATATATTGCCCACCTATTTTAATACTACCGTTTTCGCCAACAATAGTGAGCGATGATTCTAAATTTTTATCGAATACAGCTGTAGAGTAATTAATACAGCCCATACCACCATTTATAAAATCAAAACTCACCAAGCCACTGTCTTCAAAATCGGTGTTGTGTTGGTGATTAAAATCGGCAAATTTTGCTTGAATATTTTTAATGTCGCCAAATAGCCAATACATAATATCAATCCAATGCGAAAACTGAGTAAAAAGAGTTCCGCCATCTAGGCTTTGAGTACCTTTCCAGTTGCCAGCTTTATAATAACGTTCATCTCTATTCCAATAGCAATTTAGCTGCACCATGTATATTTCGCCTAGTATTTTGTTATCAATTATTTCCTTTAGCCAAACACTTGGAGGCGAATAGCGATTTTGCATCACACAAAACACCTTTGTATTATGTGCTAAAGCGGTATGAATAATCTTTTCGCAATCTACTTTATTGAGTGCCATTGGTTTTTCAACCACTACATGCTTGTTTTGTTCTAAGGCTTTTAATGCGTGTGTAGCGTGTAAACCATTGGGTGTACACACATTTATGACATCTATTTCAGGATGATTTTTTAATAATTCATCTATTGAGTCGTAAATCTTTTCTTTAATTGATTCAATACCTAAATCATTAGGAGATAACACATCGCACACAGCAACTAGCTTACAATGCGCATTACGTCGAATCATTTCAGCATGGCGTTTTCCTATATGTCCTTGGCCTATAACGCCAAATTTAATTTTACTCATTATGCTATTCTAGTTACTTTATTATCTTTTAGTTGATATTTTTGTCCGCTTTCAGTACAAGTTGCTAGCCCAGCATCATCAAATTCTAAGCGATGACCGTACTCACTCATCCAACCAATTTGTCTGGACGGGTTTCCCACAACCAAGGCATAAGCAGGAATTGTTTTCGTAACAACAGTTCCAGCACCAATAAAGGCAAATTCGCCAATATCATGACCACACACAATAGTAGCATTAGCACCAATACTTGCGCCTTTTCCAACATGTGTTTTGGCATATTCCGATTTGCGATTGATGGCGCTTCGGGGATTGATAACATTAGTAAATACCATTGATGGCCCTAAAAATACATCGTCATCGCACGTTACGCCTGTATAAATAGATACATTATTTTGCACTTTCACATTTTTACCAAGCACCACACCCGGAGAAACCACTAC
>JADLER010000234.1 GCA_020846025.1 Bacteroidia bacterium
ATACGTTCAGCTTCGGCTTTGGCTGCAGCTTCTTTTTCTTTAGCAAGGCGTTCTTCCTCTGCTTTCTTGGCGGCTTCTTGTTCCTTCGCTAATTTCTCCGCTGCTGCTTTCTCTTGGGCAATGCGTTCGGCTTCTGCTTTTGCTGCCGCTTCTTTTTCTTTAGCAAGGCGTTCTTCCTCCGCTTTCTTGGCGGCTGCTTGTTCCTTTGCTAGTTTTTCGGCAGCGGCTTTCTCTTGTGCAATACGTTCAGCTTCGGCTTTGGCTGCAGCTTCTTTTTCTTTAGCAAGGCGTTCTTCCTCTGCTTTCTTGGCGGCTGCTTGTTCCTTTGCTAGTTTTTCGGCAGCGGCTTTCTCTTGAGCGATACGTTCAGCTTCGGCTTTTGCTGCTGCTTCTTTTTCTTTAGCAAGGCGTTCTTCCTCTGCTTTCTTGGCGGCTGCTTCTGCTTCTGCTTTCTTTTTCGCTTCTTCATCTGCCTTTGCTTTTATACAATTTTCTGCTAATAATAATTTCTCTAATGGTGTTCCTTCATCAGGTAAAATCTTATTCGCTGTAGTATATTGCGCCTTTGCATTATCACAATCTTTTTTTGCTAAAAAAGAATCTCCACTTTTCAGTGCTGCATTATACTTTGTAATTAACTCTTCTTCTTGTGCCCTGATAGAAGCTAAAGCATTTAATGTTTGATTCGTATATGAAGGATCGTCATTAAAAGTTTTTTTTGATGCATTATATCCCAACTTTAATAAGGGTTGATTTAAAACAGAATAATTAATTCCAGGGAGTGGCTTAGACATCGTTACCCCCTCAATTTTTACTTCTGCCTTAAATTTATCATTGATCAAATCAGCAGGAACGCCCATGGTTGAAACTTGAAACTTTTTTGTATTACACCCTGGATAGGAAACCGTCATAATATAATCACCATTTGCTGGAACATTTATTTGAAAATCGCCATTCCCAGAACTCTGTGTTTGGGTAATAATTGATGAGCCTTTATATAGTATAATAGATGCGCCAGCAATCCCCTTACCATCTTTTTCAATCTTACTTGTTAATTTAAGTGTCCATTCTTGCGCTAGCCCTATATGACTTACTAAAAAGAAAAATATATAAATAAAACCTCTGTTCATTCTCATACTTTAAAACTTGAAACTACTAATTTACTTAATTTTTATAAAATATTTCTAAATGTTAAAAAACTGTCAGAATCTATTGATGAGATTTAGTCGTGCCTAAAAGCATTCTGTTCATTTAAAAATTAACTATACATTTGCCCGTGCTAAAAAACGTATCAAAACATCATTTACTATTACACTTTATTGTGTTTATATGGGGATGGTCGCCTATATTAGGAAGAAGTATAAGTACTGGCACTTTTCCATTAGTGTGGTATAGAATTTTGTTTACGATTTCCCTTATGGGACTATACTTGCTTTATATAAAATCTCCAATAAAGATTTCGTTAAAAAGATTTCTTCATCTCAGTTTAATTGGAGTTATAATTTGCGTGCATTGGTTATGTTTTTATGGAGCCATAAAAGTATCAAATGTATCAGTAACTATGGCCGCATTTAGTACAGGTACTTTTTTCACAGCCATTATTGAACCCATTTTGTACAAACGCCGTTTTATTTGGTATGAACTTCTTATTGGCTTAATTATTATTAGTGCCATTTGTATTATTTTTTCTAGTGAATTAAAATTTGGTCCTGGAATTTTATTAGGTGCTTTAGCGGCCTTTACAGCTTCCATTTTTAGTGTATCTAATGGGCTTTTAATTCAAAACAACAAAGAACCTATTACTTCGCCAGTTCTCTCGTTTATTGAACTTAGTGTAGCATTATTAGCATTAAGTATTTACTTATTATTTGCAGGAGAATTATCTGTTTCCTTTTTTAAATTAAATAACAATGATATTATATTTATAGGATTACTTTCTGGCGTTTGCACTGTTTATCCATTTATAGCAAGTGTCAGCTTAATGAAACATATTTCGCCCTACACTATCAATTTAACTGTAAATCTTGAAAGTGTATATGGAATTATTTTGGCATTTATCATCTTTAAAGAAAATAAAGAATTATCACTTACTTTTTATGTAGGCTTTAGTATCATTTTAATAGCTATTTTCTTAGATGCTTATTTAAAACAAAAATTTCATAAAGGGTGATTTTTAAAAATTAAAAATTACCTTTACAAACTCAAAGAAAAGTCATGCAGTTTGAGCTAAATATAGAATATATTGAACAGCTAAAACAAGCTATCATTGATAAGAATGACCAACTTATCAAAGAGCAATTTAAAGAATTGCATGCGGTTGATATTGCCCTCATTTTAGATAGATTAAACACAGAAGAAGCTAATTACATATACGATTACCTCGATGAAGAGATGGCTGCTGATGTATTGCTTGAGATGGATGAAGAAAGAAGGGAAGCATTATTAGCTACATTTTCTACTAAAGAAATTGCCGAACAGTTAGACAACATGAATTCTGACGATGCGGCAGACGTTATTAATGAACTACCAGAAGACATCCAAGAAGAGGTATTATCACAGATTGAAGATATTGAGCAAGCTAGTGATATTGCCGATTTAATGAGTTATGAAGAAGGTACCGCTGGTTCATTAATGGCTAAAGAATTAGTAACCGTTTATGCTCAAGATACAGTAAGTGCTTGTATTGATGGTATTAGAAGACAAACAGAACATATTGAGGCTTTTTATGCTATCTATGTGGTAGATGATAACAATAAATTAATTGGTGTATTACCTTTAAAAAAGTTAATAGTCTCTCATCCATTAGCTAAAATAGAAGAGATTTATGATCCTGACATCTTATCCGTAAAAACATCTGCATCAAGTGAAGAAGTTGCAGCAATTATTCAAAAATACGACTTAGTTGCACTACCTGTAATTGACCAACTAGGAAGATTAGTAGGACGTATAACCATTGATGACGTGATGGATGTGATGCGCGAAGAAGCTGAAAAAGATATTCAGTTAATGAGTGGTATTACTGATGATGTAGATAGTAGTGATAGTTTATGGCGTTTATCAAAAGCCCGTATCCCTTGGTTATTAGTTGGAATGTGTGGTGGTATTATTGGCTCAAGAATTATTGGTAGTTATGAATCACAAATTCAGATTCATCCTGAAATGGCTTTCTTTATTCCTTTAATAGGAGCAACAGGCGGAAATGTAGGCGTACAATCTTCTGCTATTATTGTACAAAGCTTAGCTAACAACACCTTAGTTACAGATAAAATCTCTCAGAAGCTTTTAAAAGAATTAAGTGTTGGTTTAATTAATGGTTTAATTTGTTCTTCACTCATCTTAGGTTACAATCTCATTATTAATGAAACATGGTCATTAGCAGCTACTGTAAGTATAGCTCTATTAACTGTTATTTTATGTGCCTCATTTTTAGGTACATTTGTACCACTTACGATGAATCGTTTTAATATTAACCCTGCATTAGCTACTGGACCTTTTGTTACAACACTTAACGATATCATCGGGATCACTATCTATTTCCTTGTTGGGCGCTTATTATATGGAGTTCTTTAGCAGTTAATTTTTATGCGTTTGAAACCTTTTTATAGCTACTAGTTGGTCATAATATGTTCCTCTTTTTCGATGATATACATAAATAGAATATTCATTATTAGTAGCCCAATGATTTCCTTCAGTTAAAGTTTCATCACCTCCTTTCTGCTCATCAGACAGATATACATAAGAATAATTATAATAACCCTGCTTTAAGAACAAACTACATTCGTAACCCATTTTTTTATAATTATATGTCATACGATTGGTTTTATTTAATCGCCATTCCGTTAATTTTCCTAGTATATAAAAGTTACCTGATGTTTGTACGCCATAAGGTAAAAAGAAATGAACCCATGCATAATCCGCATCAATATCTGGATTAGTAGCCATATCTTGATTTTTAATAAGAAAACCACCATTTAAATCATTATAAAAACTATATGTTTTGAATGTCCTAATCTCATCATTTTTTAATTCGATATGATATTTATAAGAACTATCACGAAATATGTTATACACTCTTTCGGTATAGGTTCTCAACGAACGTGTATCAAAAAATCTAAACTCATTTCCTCCGTTAAAGGTTGATTTATCGTCTAATGAGTAAGTAAGCTGACTGGGTTCAACAAAAGTAGGTTTTATATTATTGACGGCATTATCCCAACGGTTATTTTGTGTTATAACCACTTTTAAATCAGTAAATGGATTAGTTAGTTCATATTGTGAATTAAGAATTTTAAAATCAATATGTTGTTTTTCAAACTGTTCATCCTTTCCCATTGCTTGCCTAATATCTGTAAGAACTGTTACTTTATTTTCAAAAATCATAAAACGCTTAGTTAAAACTATATTTTCTTTATCATTATCTAAATACACAAAAACTATATAATTACCTGATTTAGTAAATTGCATATTTGCCTGTGGAAACATAATTGAATAGTGAGTATATTTTTGAATAGTATTATTTGAAAAATTAAAGTTGATTATATTAGCCTCATAAAATCCATTCATATACTCAGATTGCATCAAATCAGACGGCTCCCAATTAGCATTACAATGAAGAAAGCTTATAGTATAGGATTTTTTATCTGCCTCTAAATCATCAAAACTTAATTCTAATAATTGCTGACTATTAAACTCTATTACTGGAGGATTTGCATCAAAGGTAGATTCGTGTAACTGAACTGTATGAATATTTGTTTTATAAATCCAATCTTCATATCGCATTTGATTGTCATTGACATAATCGTCCTGTGCTTTTAAATTATTAAATAAAAAAGTGAGCAATACAACAATTATAATGATAAATCTATACTCTATTTTCCTCATCAAAAAAATTACAAAATCAATATCGTCAAAGATAATATTTCTTGATGATAAATTGGTTCGTACCTTTGATTTATGAAAGGTTTTAACTAATATTGTGCATAGTAAAAACATTATAGATGTTCCGATATTTAGTTACAATACTTTTAGTAATTATACTAAGCTCAATAAAAGCCCAATTTACTATTAATGCCGGAGCAGATATTACTGTTTGTTTAAGTACTAGTGTTACTTTAGGATCAACTCCAACTGCTACAGGAGGAGTTGCGCCATATTCATATACTTGGTCTCCATCTACATTTTTAAATTCAACATCCATTGCAAATCCAATTGCATCTAATATTAATTCGGATATTACATACACCCTTACTGTAATGAGCGCTGATTCCGTTATTAAAAAAGACGAAATACATCTTAATTTAGATAAAATATTCACCTTCAATGCAGGTATTGACACGGGGTTTTGCGAGACACAATCACCAGGCGTTATCATTGGAGCTGACTTTAACAATAATTTATATCACAATTTTAGTTGGCAACCAAGCAGTGGCTTAGATAATCCTACTGCACCTCGCCCATTAGCTACACCCACAATCACTACAACATATACTTTAACTGTAAGTGATAATTTATGTCCTGATAATATTTCTTATGTAACAGTAACTCCCTTTAAACCGCCATTTGTGGATGCTGGAAACGACACAACTATTGATGAGGGAGCTACCATTACTTTACATGGCACTGGCGCTACCAAATTTTGGTGGTCGCCAGATTATAATATAAAATATAGAAATACATATAATCCGGATGTGTGGCCAATTACAACAACTACATACACCTTATTAACGATTGACCAGCACGGTTGTTATAATGGAGATGTGATTACTATTAATCTAATACCAGGTGATAAATTATTTTTTTATAATACCTTTACTCCAAATGGTGATGGCGACAACGATGTTTTCTATATCGGAAATTTAGAAAAATTCCCTGATAATAATTTGAAGATTTATAATAGATATGGTAAGCTCATATATAGCGCCACTAACTACGATAACTTATGGAACGGAAAATATATGGGAAATGAACTTCCTAACGGCACCTATTTTTATATTTTAAATGATG
>JADLER010000235.1 GCA_020846025.1 Bacteroidia bacterium
CGTGCAGGGTTTTTAACTACTTTCTTTCGTTTTCCTTGCAGCATCTTTATGGCTTTTAATCCCAAAAGATACTACCTTACTTCTTAAATTTCAAATGAGGGAGTTAAACAGCAAGCCCTACATAGTGCTGCAAATAACGAATCATTCAGGCGGTTGAATGTGCTAATGAGAAATTGTATTTGCGAAAGTTTTAAAGTGGCAAACAATATTTATAAGTCTGAGAAATAAGACAATAGCGCAAAAAACGAAAGTATGAGGAAGAAAGAACTTTCGCATATTTATGAGTTAGCGGCAATGCTAAATGACCATCACATAAATCAAACAAAATGACAAATGACAATTTCGACTTAGTAAAAAAATTACTATACTTGCCATGGTACAACCTAATACTCTTGTCTTTATTAGTTATACCAATATTTATTGGCGCATGGACTGTATTATTTTCAACTTTCAAACTTGACTTGTCTGATAATCAAAAAAAATATTTTGCTCTATGCTTTATTTTGGTGTATATAATAGGATTGACAATAGGTAAGGTTGGTCACGATAAAGAGCAATCCGCAAATATTTCAAAAACAATTGAAGCGCTAAAAGTAGACCTGAAGTCTAATGGCGGATTAATGGGATTTAGAAGAATAAGAGAACGACACCCAAGCTATACCGAAGACTTGCTTTATCAAATAGCTGACAACTACCCTAATGTATTTGGGGTAACGCCAATTGCTGACCCCAATGATAGTAAGTCAAGAGATAAAGACGACCCATTTGGACTAATATTGAGACAAAAATAATTTTTAAATTCATATATTTTCTAATCATAAAAATTAAAATCATGGCACACCAAAAAATCATGAGCGATGAAAAGCTCAAAGAGTATTTCGAATTTAAGGTACCTTATGTAGAAGAAAAACTTTACAAAGAAGGTAAATTTGATTCAAAAGAAGAATTTGAAACAGCTTTTACTGAATTAAAGAAGTACTTTATTCTTTTGCAAACAGAAGGGAAAGATACTCCGATGATGAGTGAAAAAGTTGACGCTGTTTGGCATCAATTCATTTTATTTACTTCGGCATATCATAAATTTTGTAACTATTTCTTTGGTGAATATATGCATCACTTGCCTAACACTTCATTTACCCCAATGGAGAAAAGCGATGATATATCATTCGAGAAAAGGTATAATTCTGTCTTTGGCGAAGTCCCAAGTATTTGGGGACTAGATTCACAATGTAATGGCGGTGGCTGTGGGAAGTGTGGCGGAGGAAACGGTTGTCATGGTTGTAGTAAATGTCATGGTAAAACTGATGAATATGATGATTTGCCTTATGAGGTATTGACTTTAGCACCAGAAAAAGTTAAGGTTAAAACTAAAATATCATCGGAAGCAAGTTGCCATAATTGTAATGGTTGTGGACACTGCAAAGGATGTAATGGATGTAGGGGCGACAATAAGTAATCATGAAAATACTCTTATTAGGCAAATTCCCACCAATTCAAGGCGGCGAAAGCAATAAAGCCTATTTTTTAGTAAAGGAGTTGATAAAAAAGGGGCATGAGATAACAATCATAACAAATAGCCTAGAGCTAAACGATAGCTTATTGTATCAGATGGCTGATTTTGATACTGAACAATTAAAAGATAAAGGATTGACTATTTATAATCTAAAGTCAATGCCCCTTTTTAAATTTATTCCTTACTACGAACCTTCTTCAGAATATATAATTTCAACAGGAATAGAAATATTATCAAAGGAAAACTTTGATTTAATTATTGGCTGGTATCTTCTTCCATTTTCTTCAAGTGCTTTTTCTCTGTCTAAAATATTCTCAACAAAATTTATTGTTCAACATGCAGGAAGCGACCTAAAAAGATTATTACCTCATCCAAAACTCAAATTTTATTTGGAACATATTTTAAGATTTGCTGATGGAATTTTTACATACCCTTCTTCATTAAATAACATGAAGAAATTGAATAAAAATACTTTTGTTCACAGACCAGCAATCCCAAATAATTTTAATCCACACGATGAGGTAATGGATTTAAAGGAATATCTTAAAATTGATATTGCCCCGACTAAAACAATACTCTTTTTAGGTAAGATTAGCAAAGCAAAAGGAATTGATTATTTGCTAAACGCTTTTAAACCAATTTCATCAGAATTCAATTTATTAATTGTCGGGGAAGGGGTCTATAAAGCAACCCTTGAAAGTCAAATCAAAAATGAGGGAATTAAGAATGTATTTTTTCACAGATTTATTCCTCCATGGAGAATACCTTCTTTGACACGGGCAGTTAAATGCGTTGTCATACCAGAATGGAATTTTGGGGTTGAAATTCATAGGTCTGGAATACCCTTAGAAACTATTTTATGTGGAACTCCTGCTCTTGTAAGTAGTCAAATAATAGAAAACTATTTTTCATTGGCAAGGTTTTTAATTCAAATTAACTGTCCTGACCTAGAAGATTTTACCACCAAACTGCAGACAACTTTAGATAGTACTACCTCTAAGCAATTCCTTAAAGAAAACTACGAAACAATAAGAAGTGAGTTGATGTCATTTGACGAATATATTAATTCGGTTGAAAAGGATTTAATGAAAATTATACATAACAACAATGAAGTTAATACTGAATAATCAGAAACACTACCGCCAACAAAAGTATTTGCAAAAGCAGGGCTGGACATTGTAACATCAGCTATGTGCAAGCATCAGCAGCGGTTCGGGCTCGACGTTCAATGTTCAGCTTTAGTTCTTACCTTCAACAATATATTTTCAATTGGGCATTTGTACCGGGCTGGACAATCAATGAATTCCCTGCCTTCGCAAATACTCGAACGTTGTCTGTAATATTGACGCACCATATATGACCACATGAAATTAAGGGACGAAAATATTTTTGTACAAATTCCTTCATATAAGGATACTCAGTTAGTTCCAACTATTGAAAGCATGTTTTCGAATGCTTATAATAGTGCACGATTAAAAATATCAGTTTGTTGGCAACATGATAAATCAGAGAAATTACCTCAAGAAATTCATGAAAATAAAAACATACACATTATCGACATTGACTATCGAGATAGTAAAGGCGCAAATTGGGCACGAAATATACTACAGAAAAACTGGAATAAAGAACCGTATTCATTTTTTACGCCGCTGCTGGTGTTAAGAACGGCAACATGTTCCGGCTTCGCCAACAACAATGAGTATTGAACAACTCTTTCCATATCTAATGTTGTTGGTGAGGCCACCCCACATAACCAACCCACGAACA
>JADLER010000236.1 GCA_020846025.1 Bacteroidia bacterium
AGCGCCCACTTGTAATACAGTTCCAACTTCTTCTAATTCAGCTTCTGATTTAAAGCCTGATAATTGTTGTCTTAAGATTGCAGATACTTCTGCTGGTTTTACTTCTGCCATTTTTATGATGGTTTATTTATTAATTTAATGTTTTATTTGTTAATTGTTTTTTAAGACTCGATAATTGACGAGAAACCGATCTATCAATTTGTTTATCGCCTACTCTTAAAATAAATCCGCCAATTAAATCAGCGTTAGTTTTTTCCACTAATTCAACTTCTCCTTTTAATTGTGCTTTTACTAAATCTAAAGCTTGCTGTTTGGTGGTTGCATCAAGTCCTTTTGCCGAGGTAATAACGGCGGTATAAATATTTTTTTGTGTTCTATAAAGTTCAACAAAACTTTGCGCCATTTCAGGAATAACGGATTCTCTGCGTTTATTAGCAACAATCGTTAAAAAACCAATCGTTAAAGCATTTACCTTCGATTCAAATAAAGCTTTGAGGGTAGCTACTTTTTTATCAGCTTTAATAATGGGGCTATTTAAAAATGTAATTAATTCTTTAGAAGCTTCGCAAACATTTTTTACATACAGCATATCGTTGTAAACAGCTTCTAACTGTCCTTTTTCTACCGATAAATCGAGTAAAGATTTTGCGTATCTTGATGCTACTATCATAGTTTTAATTTAAAATGTGTGTTTGTTACTATCTTAATAAATATTAATTAAGAGTAACATCTTTCATTAAATTATTTACAAGTGCTTTTTGTTTTTCATCACTTGATAATTCGCTGCGTAATATTTTTTCAGCAATCTCAATGGATAAAGAAGCTACTTGGTTTTTTAATTCGGCAACAGCTGCATTTTTTTCAGCGTTAATTTGTTCGCGAGCAGATGATAAAATTCTTTCCGCATCGGCTTGAGCTTTTACCTTTGCTTCGGCAATAATTGATTCTTTCATTTCGCGAGCCTCTTTCATTAATGCCTCACGAGCAGTGCGCGCTTCGTTTAAGCTTTTTTCATTGTTTGCTTTTAACTCACGCATATCTTTTAAAGCGTTTTCAGCACTTGCTAAAGCGTCTTCAATACTTTTTTCGCGTGTTTTAATAGCATTTAAAATAGGTTTCCAAGCAAATTTCCCTAGAATTACTAATAATAAAATAAAAGTAATGGAAGTCCAAAATATTAGACCAATTGAGGGTTCAATTAAACTAGCTAAAATAAATAAGTTCATTATATTATTGTTTTATTATTTTGTTGTTGTTTTATCAAATAATGTTTCTAACCTTTTTTTAAGTTAAACAAAAACCTTAACCAACCGTTAAGGTTTTTATTTGTTTACTGAAGATTACTTCGACATTAAAGCAACTACCACACCAAATAAAGCAACACCTTCTACAAGGGCTGCGGCGATGATCATAGCTGTTTGAATTTTCGAAGTAGCTTCTGGTTGACGTGCAATAGCGTCCATTGCGTGTCCACCAATTTGTCCGATACCGATACCAGCACCTATTACTGCTAGGCCTGCTCCGATTGCTGCGATACTTCCAGTCATGTTGTTTTTGTTTTTATTGGTTATTATTTATTTGTTTTTTAATTAATGGCCTGCTACTGCTTTATCGTCATCTGTTGTGTGAGCTCCATCTTCATTATGATCAGCTACTGCCGAACCTATGAATAAAGCGGTAAGCATTGTAAATATATACGCTTGTAAAAAGGCTACTAAACATTCTAACACATCAATAAATAAAGCAAAAGCTATTGATACAGGAGAAATGTAAATTGTTTTAAATACAAAGATTAACCCAACCAATGAGATAACGATGATGTGACCAGCAGTAATGTTAGCAAATAAACGGATCATTAATGCAAATGGTTTCGTTAAAATACCTACAATTTCAATTGGTATTAAAATTGGCCATATCGCTTTTGGCGCATGTGGCAAAAAGATATGCGACCAGTAATTTTTATTTCCGTTAATGTTTACAATTATTAAAGTAAACACAGATAATACTAAAGTAAAGGCAATGTTTCCGGTTAAGTTAGCAGAGATTGGAATTAAGCCTAAGAAATTATTAACCAAGATTAAAAAGAAAACCGTTAGTAAATATGGTACAAATTTTTCTGATTTTTCGCCAATGTTGCCTTTTGCAATATCATCACGTACAAATACAATAAGTGGTTCAAAAAACGATTGTTTACCTTTAGGAGCAGAAGTAACTCCATGCGATTGGTATGCCTTTGCAATAGATGTAAACAACCAAATTAAAAGAATAGCAGTAAGTAATAATTGTGTTACGTTTTTTGTAATAGAAAAATCTAATGGAGCCTCGTTGCTCACGTTTATGATTTTATCTACTTCGGTTAAAGTTAAATATTGCCCGTGTTCATTAGGTGTTTCAGAAGCGTAATAAATTTTCTCTTCAAAATTCACAAAACGTTCGCCATTTTTCTCAACCACTACTTTACCTTGGTTGTCATGATGAAACTCAGAAGACATAAAAAACGCAATGCCATTTTTTCCTTTCAAGATTACAGGTAATGGTGCAGATACAGCGTCGTGTCCTTCACCCCAAAAATGCCAAGAGTGAGAATCAAGAATATGTTCAAAGGCTACAGCTGTAATATCTACTTCTTCATCGGCATTTTTCGCATGCGAATCAATTGCGTGTACGCCATCAGCCTCGGGAACTAAAATTTGTTCTTCGTGTGGTTCAGAAGCAGAAACATTTGTAGAAATAGCTAAAAATAAGGCAAAAACTAAGAAAGGAACACTCCAAATCTTCTTAAATATATTGATTTTACTAGTCATTACGCAAAAAAATATTTATACGCTTTAAAATTCGGGTGCAAATGTAGGGATAAATTGCTAAAGGAGAAACTTTTTTTAATGTTTTAGATAAATTATACTAAAAATTTTCGAAAACACTAAGAATAGATGTATGTAATTGATAATTAAAGTTTTAATTTGTAGAAACGGCTAAATTTTTATGTCATAATACTAGACAGAAATCACTACAAATTCTAACTAATGGATGTTCTGTATATCATCCAATCAAATAGATTTAAAACACAAAAGGTTGGTTTAAAACCAACCTTTTAATGTATTAAGTATAAATTTTTAGTGTTTTCCTAAGTATTCGGCAACACCTTTATGATCGGCTTTCATCCCCTCTTTTCCTTTGTGCCAGTTAGCAGGACACACCTCTCCGTTTTCTTCAAAAAACTGTAAAGCATCTACCATACGTAAAGCCTCATCAACGCTGCGCCCTAAAGGTAAATCATTAATTAATTGATGGCGAACAACGCCTTGTTTGTCAATTAAAAATAACCCACGGAAAGCAATCATATCGCCTGTTGCAATTAATTCGCCTTTTTCGTTTACATCATAATCACCTAATAAGGTGTCATAATTAATAGAAATAATTTTTGTAGTATCAGCTACTAATGGATAGGTAACGCCTTTAATTCCACCTGCTTTTTTCTCAACTTGTAACCAACCCCAGTGGCTCTGCTCGGTATCAGTGCTACAACCAACTACTGCACATCCACGACTTTCAAACTCCGAAAGTTTCTCCTGAAAAGCATGTAACTCAGTAGGACATACAAATGTGAAATCTTTTGGATAAAAGAAAAATACAACGTGTTTTTTGCCAATATATGGGTCTAACGAAAAATTTTCTACAAATTCTGAGCCGTTAACAACGGCAGCTGCCTTAAACGAAGGGGCTTTTTTTCCAACTAATGCCATAATATTATATTTTTTTATAGGTTTATAAATCTTAGCACAAAAATAGAATTTACTTTTTGAAAATCATTTCTATTTATAAATGTTTAACGTATCTTTTTACAGATAACTTAATAACTTTATCACAAAATTAGTTTACTAACCCTAAAAAACAAAAAGATTATGTTACTAGAAATTGGAAAACCAGCCCCAGATTTTAAATTGTTTAATACCGATAAAAAAGAAATTTCATTATCAGACTATAAAGGTAAAAACTTAGTTGTATTATTTTTTCCTTTGGCTTTTACTGGTGTTTGTACAGATGAATTATGTTACATACGCGATAATTATAATACCTACTCCACCTTAAATGCTGAAGTTGTTGCCATCTCTATAGATTCATTATTTAGTTTAGGTGCTTATAAAAAGGAACAAGGCTATCATTTTGATTTATTATCTGATTTTAATAAAACCGTTTCAAAGGCATACCAATCATTGTATGAGAATTTTGGTTTTGGAATGCGTGGTGTAACCAAGCGCTCCGCATTTGTAATTGACAAAAATGGTATATTGCAGTATTCTGAAATCCTTGAAGATGCAGGTAAATTGCCCAATTTTGAAGCTATAAAGGCTTGTTTAGTAAAACTGGCATAAATTGTTTACTAAAAAACGGTCGGTAGTTAGTCTTTGCAAAGACTAACTACCACAATAACCATATATCTTTTAAGCTTGGCTTCATAGTACGTTTTTCTATTATTAAAATTTAGTAATTAAAAATTCGGTTCTTCTGTTTGCTTGGTGTTCTTCTTCTGTACAAGTGGACACCACCTTTCCTTCACAGGCACAACCATTAATTAGTTTGCTTTCTCCGTAACCCTTACCTACTATGCGATTCTTGGCAATACCCTTTGAAACAATATAAGCTGCAGATGATTTTGCACGTTTATCGGATAACGATAAGTTGTAAGCCTTGCTCGAACGACAATCGGTATGCGAACCCAATTCAATGGTCATGGTTGGATTTTCTTGCATCACTTTAACTATTTTATCTAGCTCTTTTGCTGCATCAGGTCTAATATTCCATTTATTCAAATCAAAATAAATTGGTTCAATTTTTATAACCTTAGCTATATCGGCTCCAATTTCCATTTTCTGTAGCTTTTCACTTAGTTCAATCACCGTGTTAATGTCTAATTTAATTTCATAATCTTTTTCAACTTTTATGTAACCTGGTTTTTCATATACAATGCTAAATTTTAATACATCGCCTGGTTTTTTATTTCTAATAATATCTGTAAATGTTCCGTTAGCATCTGTTAAATAGGTCTTGGTGGTTTGTGTGTGTTTATCTATAAATGTAGTTTTAACACCCTCAATAGCTTGACCGGTTTTAATATCTGTTACTACATCAATAAGTTTATATTTTGGAAACAAGCCTATGTTCTTTTTATTTTCTCCTACTTCTAATTTGCCTACAGGAATTAAGCGATCATAGTATTTTACTCGTTCTTTTGCGCCTACAAAATATTGTTTAGATGGGTCATTAATTGTAAATAGATATTCTGCTTTATCATTAGTTTTTAAAGAGTCTATTACTAATTTGTTATGATCTAATAAATATACCCAAGCTCCCGGGATTTTTTCATTATCACTTTCGTCAAATACAATACCACTTAAAGTAACACCCATTAAAGGTTCTTTTGAGCGAAAGAAATAAATATCATCTTTGCCTTTTCCTCCAAAGCGATTACTAGAAAAATAACCGGTTTTTAAATCACTATTGAGTGCAAAACCAAAATCATCAAAATTAGAGTTAATTGGAAAGCCTAAATTTTGTGGTTCAAAATATGCATCCATAGATGGCACTGTAAAGTATAAATCTAGTCCTCCTAAACCCGCTCTCCCATCGGTAGAGAAAAATAAGGTGCCATCTTCATGAACATACGGAAACATTTCTCTTCCTTCGGTATTAATGGCTTGGCCTAAGTTTTCAGGTTTTTCCCATTGTCCGTTCTTAAATTCAGAAACATATAAATCCGTTTGTCCATATCCTCCAGGCATATCAGATACAAAATACATACGTTTACCATCTTTGGTTACAGTAGCATGACCAACTGAGTAATCATTTGAATTATAAGGAAAATTCTCAGGTGCAGAGAGTTTGCCTGTAGAGTCTTTTTTATAAATATAAAGTTTAAGATTTATCACACTTACTAAAACACCTTTTACTTTTTTTGTTACCACATTGCTTTTTGTCATGTAAACAGTTTTTTCATCGGCTGATAATGAAGCTGGGCCATCATGGTAAAGCCCTGAAATAGCTTTAGGCATTGAAATAGCCGGTTCAAATTTTAAAGAATCCTTTTTAATGGATGTGTACATATCAATAAAATAAGTATCATCCCAAGCAAAGGTTTTGTTACGCGCCGAAGCATTTCGTCTGTTTGAAGCAAACAACACAGCATTGTTTTTATTAAAAAACACGGGAGAGAACTCAGAGTTTTGGGTATTAAGTTTTTCTACATTCATCACTTGATAAGACGATGAATCTTCTTTTAATGTTTTAAGGTAATTTCTGTTCTTAGCGTGATTCTTACTAATTAAATTATCTTTTCGTTTTTGTTCGAGTTGTTTTAATACCTCTTCTACAGCTGTGTATTTTTGATTGTATTTTAAGCATTGTAAATAATTAATCAAATCTGCTTCGGTTGTTGTGCCGTTAAATTTGTCTATTAAATTTTTATAAGCAGATTCTGCATTTACAAAATCATAAATCTTAAAATAACACACCGCTAACCTTCTAAGATTTTCTTCTGTTGGTTGATCGGATTTTGTTAGGTTCTTATAATAATCAGCGGCCGTTAAATAAGATAATTCGTTATATAATTGATCGGCTTTTTTTTGTAGTAACGATTGTGCTTGTGTAGTGAATGCGAGCACAAAGAAGAAAGTAATAAGTGTAATTTTTTTCATATAATTCTTTATTGTAACATAATGCTAAAGAGTGAACCTGTTTTCTAGAAATATCGAGGCGATTTAAATCCTTTCGATTTACTTCTTAAATCATATCCTATCATAATTTCATGTGAGCCTACACTAAATTTTTGTAACGAAGTAAGCTGATAGTCGTAGGCGTAACCTATTCTTAAATTTTGAGTTACATTGTACATTACATTTAAACCCGCAGCAGCTTTATGTCGGTACATAGCACCCAACCACCATTTTTCGTAGAATAAAAATGATAAATTACCTTCGATAGAAAGAGGAGCATTGTTTACGTATTTAACCATAAAAGAAGGGCGCATATTAATAGCTGGATTTAACTTTACCACAATGCCTCCAAAAAAGTAATAATGATTTTCTTGAAGTGCTTTTTGATCGTAAGCTAAATCTAATTTGTTTTTTAATAAACGAGGTGTAGCAATTCCTAAATAATGGCGTTTGCCATAATAATAAATACCCGCGCCTACGTTAAAAAGATTTTTGCGATACTTAAAACCATCTAAATACAATTCATCGGTATTGTCATTAATACGTAGATTCGTAAAATCTTGGCGAAAGAAATCCATTCCTAATTTAGCTCCAAAAGCTAAACGGCTATTGTTTTTATTTAATCTTACACTATACGATAAATCGGCGTAAACTCCTGTATTCTTTGTAACACCTAATTGATCATTTAATACAGTAAGACCCACACCAATATTCTCAATTTTTAAAGGAGAGTGTACTGATAACACTTGTGTTTTTGGTGCCCCTTTTAAATTAGTCCATTGGTCGCGCACAGTTCCTGTTACGCTTAAAGCCTCTTGACTACCAGCATAAGCTGGATTTACCAAAACAGGATTAAAAAAATACATGCTATGTTGTGTTTCTTGCTGAGCTTTTAATACGCCCACAAAAACTATAATAGCGAAACTTAAGATGTGTTTTATATTCATTTTTAGAATTATTTTAGGTTAACCAATTTATTAATACTGTAGGATTAAATAGCCATTATATGTTTCTGTTTTATCATCACCATACTCCAAAATCACATAATATGTTCCGGCAGGTAATTTATTTTTACCTACCTGATCGCCTGTATTTGCAAACCCATCAAACTCATTCAAATAACCATCTTTTTGGTAAACTAAATTACCCCAACGATTAAAGATTTTAAGTTTATTATTTGGATAATTCTCGATGTTCTTAATTACAAAACCATCATTTTTACCATCTCCATTAGGTGTAAATATTTCTGGAATATAAGTTTCGCAAGGCATCATATCTATAAGACCTACTGTGCTATTAGCACATCCATTAGCATCTACAACGCTTGCTGTATATGTTCCAATATTAGAAGAAGATAATGCATTGATATTATAGGTAGTTCCAGTTCCTACAGCCGTACTATTATATGCCCAAGTATAAATATTACCACTTGTTGGATTAGCAATTTCTAATCCAGCTGATGCGTTTTCGCAAGCCGATACGGTATAATTTACTAGAGCAATAGTTGGTAATGCTGATATTGTTAGTGTATTACTAGCTGTATTTGTACAAGTTCCTAACGAAGCTATCACACTTACGGTGTAAGTGCCTGTAGTTCCCGAAACACTTGAAGGAATGATTAATGGATTTGTATTGGTAAAGTTCTGACCATTAATCTCCCAGTCATACGTAATGCCACTTTGAGGGGTATTAACACTGATGCTACCATTTGCATTTTGACAAATAGATAAATCGCTTAAATCAAAATTCGCATTTGGCGCGTCTATAATTTCCACAGTAGTACTAGCAACCGGAGATACACATCCATTAGCATCAGTTGCAGTTACCACATAAGTATAAGTTCCAGTGCTAAGACCTGAAGCTGGGAAGCTAGGATTAGATGTGTTTTGATTTAAAGAAGTAATACCATTTCCAAGTGTCCAAGTATAACTTGTGATAGAAGTGGTTCCAGATGTAGTAGCATTTAAAGTAACTGTTTCTGTAATACAAGTAATACTTGGATTAGAAGACGCTGTTATAGTTGGCAAATCATTTACCGTAACATTAGCCACTACAATTGTTGATGTACATCCTGTTAAAGTATTTGTACCTGTTACACTATAACTAGTACTAGAAGTAGGGTTTACACTAATAGTGTTTGTAGTTTCACCTGTTGGTGTCCAATTATATACATCAGCATTATTTGAAGTTAATGTTACAGGCGAACCAGCACAAGTTGTCGCGTCCGACACAGTAACTAGAGGGAGAGGGTTAACGTCCACAGTAATAGTAGTGGTATTACTTGTACAATTTTGCGTTTCGCCTGTAACAGTATAAGTAGTTTGAACAGTAGGAGATACAACTACCGTATTAGTTGTAGTTTGATTTGGAGCACTTACAGTATAATTAGTAGCACCTGTAAGAGTAAATGTAGTACTAGCTCCATCGCAAATAGCTAAACTACTAGCGTTAATATTTACAGTAGGACTAGGTGTTACAGAAACGGTAATGTTCGCTATTCCACTACAACCAGTTGTAGTATTTGTACCTATTACACTATAAGTTGTATTTGAAGTAGGTGATACAGTTATAGTTCCTACTGTTTGTGATGTACTCCAAGTATAAGTATCGGCACCTGATACGGTTAAAGTACTCACACTGCCTTCACAAATTACCGTATTATCTGCAACTGCTGTAATTGTAGGTGTATTAGCATCTGCAGTTAATGTCATTGTAGCAGTAGCTGATGTACAACCAGATACTGTATTTGTTACTTGAACAGTAAACACACCCGATCCACCAGCAATTGGATTATTAATATTTGGATTAGATAACGAGCCTGTTGCAGGAACCGTCCAGCTGTATGTGGCATTTGTACCCGCATTACTAGATGCATTGATTGCAACCGTTGGGTTAGCACATGTTGTAGTTAAACTAGCAGGACTTAAAGTTAAAGTAGGAGCAATTGTATTAGATGCAACGCTTACCGTTGCGTTACCTACACAACCATTCGTTGAATTTGTAATTGTTACCGTATATACCCCTCCGTTATCTACAGTAGGAGTGCTTGTTGTGTTATTTTGAATAGTACCAGGGCCAGACCATGAGTAACCATAAGTAGTACCTGAAGGAGTTGCAGATAAATTTAAAGTTTGTGTACTACAAGTTATACTTCCTGAAGAACTAGCAGATGCTACAACTGGCGTTGTATTTGAAGGAACAACGGTTGTAATAGTAGCTGAACATCCGGTTAATGTATTGGTTACAACACATTGATAAGTTCCACCAACACTTACAGTACCTGTTGAACTTGTAGCGCCAGTAACCGTACCTGGCCCCGACCAAGCATAAGTAACAGGTGTAGCAGTTGTAGTTGCAGCCACTTGTGCGGTAGTATTTGTACAAGTTATGGTTCCTGTACTAGAGGCTGTTACAGCAGGAACTCCCGTACTAGGAACTACCTCTACTGTTTTTGATGTAACACATCCATTAATAGGATCTGTAACAGTTAATGTATAAATACCTGGAGAACAAGCAGAAGCAGTAAATGAATTAGCTCCTGCACACACGCCTCCAGTCCATACAGGAGTTACTGTAGATGGAGATGCAGAACCAGTAATTGATACTGTAGGAGTAGAACAAGTAATTGTTTGAGTATTTGATACTGTTAATGTAGGTGTTGTGGTATTTTGTGAAATAGCTACAGTTCCAGTTGTAAAACAACCGTTAGAAGTGTTGGTTACTGTGTAAGCATAAACCCCTGCTTGATTTGCCGAAATAGTAGAAGTATTAGTAGCTGATATAATTCCTGGTCCGTTCCAAGCATAAGTAACCGGAGATGCTAATGTGTTTGCAGAAGCTGTTACAACTGCTGCTGTACAACTTATTATGCCACTTACTGATGGGGTAACTAATGGTGTTGTGGTATTTTGTATAACGCTTACAACAGAAGCTGTATAACAACTATTAACGGTGTTAGTAATAACTAAAGTGTAAGTTCCACCAACATTTACCGTGGTAGCAGAATTTGTTGGCGTGCTTCCTGCAGGATTCCCTATGCCTGGACCTATCCAACTATAACTTACAGGACTAGATGATGTTGTACTACTTAGTACCGCATTAGTTGAAATACAATTAATAGTTTGAGTACTATTAACTGTTAATGTAGGTGCAGTTGTGTTTTGAACAACAGATTGAACAGCAGAACTTGTACATCCATTAGCTGGATTTGTAACAGTAAGAGTATATGTGCCAGGAGAATTTACAACTGTTGTAGCTGTTGTTGGAGAACTCCCGCCCGGATTCCATGAAAAAGTAGCACCTGGTGTACTTGAACTTCCTTGCAAAGTAGCTGAAGGTACAGCACAATTAATAGTAACGTCAGGATTGATACTTACTTGTGGAGGCGTTAAATTAGCTGTAACAGTTACTACTGCTGTATTAGTACATCCATTTACAGTACTTGTTGTTGTTAATGTATATGTTCCTGTATTGGTTATTGTAACCGCAGCTAAATTAGGGTTACTAGATATACCAGCTCCAGTCCAAGTATAAGTTACTCCACTTAATGGACCCCCTTGCAAAGTGCCGGAAGTAGTTGTACAAGTAATAATAGTAGTTAAAGAAGCTGTTGTTGCTGGAGGAGTTGTGTTTTGAGATATTACTTGTGCCCCTGTAGTTATACAGCCATTAGCAGGATTTGTTACTGTATAATTATAAGTGCCAGGTTGATTGATTGAGATTGTACTAACCGTATTTGAACCTACAATTCCAGGACCCGACCAATTATAGGTAACTGGTGATGTAACTGTAGTAGCACTCGCAGTTGTGGTTAATATATTACAGTTCAAATTACCACCATTAGACGAGCCAACCACAGGCGCATTTGTACTAGAAGGAATATTAATATTCCCTGTTGTTACACATCCATTTGAGGTATTTGTTATTGTATAATTAAATGTTCCTCCTTGATTAACTGTAATTGTTGGAGTTCCACCACCACTAACGATACCTGAACCACTCCAATTATAACTTACTGGGGTAACTGTAGTACTTGCTATTACTTGTGCGGAAGTTGTATTACAATTAATGGAATTTGTTGAAGCAACCGAGGCAGTAACCACAGAGGTGTTTTGAGTTACGGCAACAGTTCCTGTTGATTTACAACCATTACTGGTATTTGTTACTGTATAACTATATGTACCAGGTTGATTAACATTGGCTGTAGCACTTCCACTGCCAGACACAACACCAGGGCCTGTCCAAGTATAACTAACCGGACTCGCTGGTGTAGATGCTGTTACTGTTGTTGTTAAAACACTACACGATAAACTACCAGCATTTGATGAAATATCAGGGTAAGCAATATTTGAAGTAACATTTATTGAACCCGTTGTTACACATCCCCCTCCTGCAGAAGCAGAATAAGAATAAGCCCCTCCAACATTTACATTTATAGTTCCTGTACCTTGACCAGACACAATCCCTGGACCAGACCAGGTAAATGTTGTTGCTCCATTAGTATATGTAATAGCAGCTTGCGCCGTTGAAAAATTACAATTAATAGTTGTTGAAGTAACTGAAGTAATACCCGGAGAACTTGGAATATTATAGAATATGCGCACAGCACCATTAGCTCCAACTCCACCCGCTCTAGATAAAACATTATATCCTTCCTTATGAACTAATGCACCCCCAGCACCTCCTCCAAATGTATTACCGTTAAAAGCTGGAGGATTAAAGTTTGAAGGAATGTTATTCATTCTACCATCTCCTCCATTTCCACCAGGTGCCTGTCCTATTCCTCCAGGAGGATTCACAATCCCTACCATATTCCCTGGTGTGCCATTCCCTCCGTTACCTCCCGGTCCAGCAGCCCCACCACCAGCTCCACTTTTATCAGTGCTTACGAATAATATATAGCCAGCAGCTCCATTTCCTCCATTAAAATTAACAGAACCTCCGGATCCAACACCTCCGGTCCCACCTAGTCCAGTAGCATTCATGTCGGGAGGATTATTATTGTTATATGCGCTGGAACCTAATCCACCAGTACCACCAGTAGCTTGAACATTATATGAATAACCACTAAAAGAACTAGTTCCTCCTGTTCCACCTGGACCTGCCGGTGTTGAAATTCCACCACTCCATGTGCCAGAACCACTTATCCCAGCTGTTCCACCTGCTCCTACTACAATAGAATATACCTGTCCAGGAGTTACAGTTAATACTGCTGATGAATATCCACCGCCACCACCGCCACCAGCACCAGAACAAGCCTCTCCGTCACTTGAATTTCTAACAATAGCAATGGCTCCTCCTCCTCCACCACCAGCACCAAAAGTTTGAACAGTGATGCTAGTTACGCATGAAGGAACAGTCCACGATGTCGCTCCAGGGACGCTGTATGTTAATAAAGTTTGTGAATGAGACGGTTTAACTAATAAAACTAAATAAGTTAGTAGAATGATAAAAAAACAATTTTTTAAAAATGTGTTCATGTTTAATAGAATTTTATAAAGTAAAATTAGAAAGACTAAAAACAACGATGTAGAGTGCTACCCCCCTATTTATATAATTGAGTATTTTATAGAACTTTTTGATTAAATTTGGTACAAGTTCATGAAAAAAATAGGATTTACATCTTTAATATTTTTACTCTGTTTTGTTACATATTCTCAATACACACCCGAGTTAAAATCGACACTTAAAAGAGTAAAAGAAGCTTCTTATTACGATTCTATACAACTGTTTGATAGAGGATCAAGTGCTATTAATTTGGCAACTAAATTAAATCAAAAAGGAGCAATAGCTGAGGTTTATTTATACTATGGAAACTATTTTTACTATATACGTAATATAGATAGGGCCAAGTCCTTTATGGAAAAGGCTAAAGTAACTGCTCAAGGTTATCAGAATACCCACATTGAAGATTTAGCCAATATCAGGTTAATTTATATTGATTATGAATTAGGTATAAACTCTAATGGTGAGGAAGAATTAAACCTCATGTTACAAAAAACAAAAGAATTAAATGACAATGAAAACTACTTAGAGTGTTTAAACCTCATAGCTATTATTAATGAAGCTAAAAATAAAACAAAAGAAGCAGCCAAATTATATTTAGATGGATTAAACTTTGCCGAAACACATCATGTAGAGTATTATCCTTCGGTGTTTCTAAATAACTTAGGATTAATAAAATTATATACGGGTCAGGTAGATGAGGCTTTATTAGATTTCGAGAAAGCTTTAATTTCTGCTAAAAAAGAAAACAATCAAAATCTCATTAGTCATATAAAATTAAATATTTGTTTAATAGACATAAGAAAAGATCGTGTAAAAGAAGCAAATTTAATTTTTAATGAAATTATACATTACGCTAGAATAAATAATCGTCCCAGAGAATTAGCAAGTGCGTTTGTAAATATCAGTACAGCATTTAATGAAAAAAATCCAACATTAGCATTAGCTTATGCTGATTCATCTATATTAACTTTAAAAGGAAACGCATTGAACACCGAATTAACTAAAGCTTATTTGAATAAAGCCGAGATATTAATTAAGTTAAAACGACATCAAGAAGCTGAATATGTATTAAAACTTGCTAAACTAGAAATAAATAACACTAAAAATTTAGAGGATGAAATAGGATATAGTTTCTTAAATTATAAACTAGTTGCCTCTGAAGGAAAACATCAAGATGCCTTAACTCATTATTTACAGTATCGAAAATTAAAAGACAGTTCAGAACAAATACTTAATGGTAAAATAATCCAAGGCTTACAATTAAAATATAACGTACAAAAAAAGGAAATTGAATTAGAAAAAGAAAAATCTAAATATTTATTACTCGAACAAAAAAATCAAGATGAACGTTTTTTAAGATGGCTCTCAATCGGCATTGCTTTAATTGTTTTATTACTAATAAGCAGTCTCATTTACTATTTATATTCTAAGAAATTACAAGAAAAACAAACTTACTTTAGCCAACAATTAATACAAAACATAGAGGCAGATAGATTACGTATTTCAATGGATTTACATGATGATATAGGGCAATCATTATCAATGATTAAAACAAAATTAGGTATCCTTAAAAACAACCATCAGCCCATTCAAGATGTAGATAACGAATTAGCTAAAGTTATTGAGCAAACTCGAGAAATCTCAAGAAACCTTTATCCTTCTTATCTTGAAAAAATTGGTTTAACCCGTTCTATTGCACGACTTATGGAAAATGTACAATCGGCCTCACAACTAGAGTGTAGTTTTGATGTCGTTGAAGATGTTGAGTCCTTGCCGATTAATACCAAAACACACATTTATAGAATTATTCAAGAGTGTACTAACAATACCATAAAACATGCTAAAGCAAGCGCTTTAAAAACAAGCATCACTAAAACAGATAATGAATTCACATTGATTTATCAAGACAACGGAATTGGGCTTGATGGTAAAAATAAAAATAGCCTTGGACTATTATCCATAAAAGAACGCGCTAAAATTATAAACGGTTCAGTTTCGTTTGATGAAAAATCAAATAAAAGTTTTAAATTAACACTCAAATTTAGGGTTTAATACATGGCCTCTGTTGACACGATATTAATTGCTGACGATCATCCTATTTTCAGAAAAGGATTGATAGATTTATTGCAGCAAATGTTTGCGAAAGCAAAAATTATTGAATGTCAAAATGGAACACAAGCAATACAGAGTATTCGTAAACTAAAACCAGCAATTGCCATTTTAGATATTAATATGCCCGAGATGAATGGACTTGAAGTATGTAAACAAATTACTAAGGATCTATTAGATACTAAGGTGATTATTTTAACCATGTATCGAGAAAAAGAAATGATAAAAAATGCCATGCTATCTGGCGCAAAAGGATATTTACTAAAAGATAACGCCGTAGATGAAATAAAGGAATGTGTGAGTGCGATACTAAAAGGAGAAACATTTATTGGTACCGCCATGCAGCCTTATCAAAACGAACTATCAGTAGAAGATAAAAAGAAACAACAATTAATTGATTCTCTTAACTCGTTAAGCCAAGCCGAATTAAAAACGTTAAAGTTAGTAAGTCAAAATAAAAGCTCCCGAGAAATTGCCGAACTATTATTCTTATCCGAAAAAACCGTTGAGAACTACCGCTCGCGAATATGTCAAAAACTTGATCTGCCTCCTCGCAACAACAGTTTAGTGCTATGGATAAGTGAGAACAAAGAACTCCTTACATTTATAAGTGAATTTTAAGTAACCAAAACATGTTGCAGTTAAAAAAAATATTAAAAATTGAAAGTAACATGAGAAAATTACTTTATATCATACTACTCCTAACATCTTTTCGACAGCTATATTCACAATTCACTCCCGAAGAACAATCACAACTCGACTCTATTCATAAAATAATTCAAAATAAAACTTACCATGATACATTAAAAGCACAAGCTTATGTAATGTTAAGCGAAATTTTAGCAACCATGAATATTGATACCGTAATTTACTTGTGCAATAAAGCCGAGCAAATTGCCACCAAAAATCTAGAAAAAGAACTCTCAAAACCTGAAAAAAAATCATTTAAAACCATTCTCGCTGCTGCTTTAAATAATATTGGTTATGCTCATATGAATAAATCAAATTATAATTTAGCTTTAAAATATTACACAAAAAGCAATGAGATTGAACTCGAGAATAACGGCAGAAAAGAGCTAGCAAGTGGTTATAACAACATTGGACTAATTTATTTTGATTTAGGCGATATACCTAAAGCCATAGAATATTATCATAAAAGTTTACTAATAAAAGAAGAGTTTAATGACAAGAAAGGGATTGCCATGTCGTTAAATAATATAGGTTATGTATATGACAAACACGGAGATAAAAAATTAGCCCTAGACTATTATTTTAAAGGACTCCATATTTTTAAAGAACTTGGTAATAAAAAAGGGTTAGCCATGATTTATAATAATATTGGTACTTTATATTTTTCACAAAAGAAATATCTAGAAGCTTTAAATTATTACAAATTAAGTTTAAACATTAGACTTGAATTAAATGATAAAAAAGGAATGGCAAATTGTTATCAAAACTTAGCTTCCATTTATTTATTAGAAAAAAACAATGATTTATCAATTATTTATAATCAAAAAAGTTTAGAGCTAAGAACTGAAATAGAGGATAAACAGGGTGAGGCTTATTCTTATATCGAGCTTGGAAAGATATATATGTCATTAAACGAAATAAAAAAAGCAAAGCTATATGCTCATAACGGATATGAGATTGGAACCCACAGTGGATTTATTGATATTATAGAACGAGCCTCTGATTTAATTAGTAAAATTGCCTTAAAAGAAGGTGATTGGAAAACCGCCTATGAATATCACAACTTAGCCATACAAATGCACGATAGTGTTACCTCCAAAGCATCAATAAAGGCAATTGCAAACCAACAAGCTAAATACACCTATGAGAAAGAAAAAATAATTGCCGAAAATGAACAAGCCAAAAAAGATGTGATAACACAACAAAATCAAAAAACCCAAAGAATAATCATCATTTCTATAGCCATAGGCTTGATATTATCTTTACTCTTTTTTGCTTTATTATATAAACGATTTCGTGTTACACAAAAACAAAACAAGATAATTCAAAATCAAAAACATTTAATAGAAGTTAAACATCAAGAAATATCTGATAGCATCCATTATGCTGAGCGAATTCAGCGAACTTTTCTTGCAAATCAAGATTTAATGTCAAGTCAACTAAAAGACTATTTTATTCTATTTAAACCTAAAGATGTGGTTAGCGGTGATTTTTACTGGGCATCTAAATTAAATAATAATTCGTTTGCAGTAGTAACAGGTGATAGCACCGGACATGGTGTGCCTGGTGCCATTATGAGTTTATTAAACATAACTAGTTTAGAAAAAGCTGTTGAGTATGAAACCGATCCTTCACAGATTTTTAATGTTACTAGAAATATTATCATAAATCGATTAAAACACGATGGTAGTGAGCATGGAGGTAAAGACGGAATGGATGCCAGTATCTGTGTGTACGACCTAAAAAATATGATATTACACACAACGGCAGCAAATAACCCTATTTGGATTGTTCGAAGTTCATCTGATAAAACCAAAGAATTTATTGAAATAAAACCCGACAAAATGCCAATTGGTAAACATGATAAACAACACGTCTCTTTTACATCACACACTATGGACATTTATACTGGAGATATCATTTATACATTAACAGATGGGTATCCAGATCAATTTGGAGGTAACGATGAGAAGAAATTTATGACAAAGAACTTAAAGAATTTAATTCTTTCAATTGCACATTTACCATTAAAAGAACAACACGAAATTCTATTAGCTAACTTTAATGATTGGATAGGATCGCTGGAACAGATAGATGATGTGTGTGTAATAGGCGTGAAGATTTAAAAAAAATATATAATAGGAATCTCTTCTTCAAAAATTTAAGTAGGTTGATACACCTTTTATAATAATCCTTAATTTATAAAAATATACTCATTATAAATCAGTTAATTTGATTACTTTTACACCATGAAATGGCTAATTATTTTTATCATATTTCTTACTTCATTTAGCGCCTTTTCGCAAGGAAACGCTGATGATAACGCTTTACAAACAACTCTTAAAGTCAAAACCTTACAAGAAAAAAAAATAGATTATCACAAAAAAACAGGTTTTGAAAGTGATGGCTACAGAATAAAAATTCACTTTAGTGCTGATAAAACCAAAGCACGAGAAGTACAAACTAAATTTAACACCAAATATCCTGAAATTAATTCGTACGAGGAATATCAACAACCTAACTTTGTAATTAATGTAGGCGATTTTAAGACTAAACTAGAGGCTTACGAACAATTAAAAAAAATTAAGGAAGAATATCCTTATGCTTTTATAGTAAAAAGCAAAATTAAACCCATGAAACTCAATTAATTTTTTTATCCCCTATGAAAACAATCGACGTACTTAATTTTCAAGGCAAACGTGCTTTAATACGCGTGGACTTTAATGTGCCTTTAAACGAGAACTTTGAAGTAACAGACGAAACAAGAATAAAAGCGGCTACCCCAACCATTAAAAAAATTCTTGAAAAAGGTGGAAGCGTGATTTTAATGTCGCATTTGGGTCGTCCAAAAGAAGGGCCTACGAACAAATATTCTTTAAAACATATTGTAAGCACTGTATCAAAAAATATTGGAGCTGAAGTACTGTTTGCCGATGATTGTATTGGGGCCAACGCTTATAACATTTCATCTGTATTAAAGCCGGGGCAAGTATTATTGCTTGAAAATTTACGTTTTTATAAAGAAGAAGAAAAAGGCGATGTTGCTTTTGCTGAAAAACTAAGTAACCACGGTGACATTTATGTAAACGATGCTTTTGGCACTGCACACCGCGCTCATGCTTCTACCGCTGTTATAGCTCAGTTTTTTGAAGATGATGCCAAATGTTTTGGATACGTAATGGCTGGAGAAGTTGCGAGTATCAATAAAGTAATTAACGGTGCTGAAGCGCCATTTACAGCCATTGTTGGAGGAGCAAAAGTAAGCGACAAAATTTTAATTATTGAACAACTAATGAATAAAGCCAATAATATTTTAATTGGTGGTGGCATGGCTTTTACATTTGTAAAAGCAATGGGTGGAAACATAGGCAAATCATTATGTGAAGATGATAAATTAGAATTAGCAAAAGAATTGTTATCCAAAGCAAAAGCAAAAGGTGTTAACCTTTACATACCTACCGATGCGGTAATTGCAGATAACTTTGCTAATGATGCGAATAAAAAAGAAAGTAAAATTTCTACAATTGAAGATGGTTGGTTGGGCTTAGATATTTCTGAAGAAACCATTGGCACTTATAGCGATGTTATTAAAAATTCAAAAACCATTTTATGGAATGGACCAATGGGTGTTTTTGAAATGAGTAGTTTTGAGAATGGAACTAAACAAGTTGCTTTAGCTATTGCCGAGGCAACCAAAAAGGGGGCTTATACGTTAATAGGTGGTGGCGATAGCGTAGCTGCTATTAATAAATACAACTTAGCTAACCAAGTAAGCTATGTAAGCACTGGTGGCGGCGCATTATTAGAATATATTGAGCAAGGAAGCCTTCCAGGTGTGCGTGCCATTGAAGGATAGTTAATTAAAAGTTAATCATATTTAAGATTTTGTGTCTTTTTTCAATTCTTAATTCACAAAACTTATTTCTTAATTAAAATCGTATATTTGAACCTTATAAACACTAAACAATGGAATTATATTTAGATTCAGCAAACCTTAAAGAAATTGAAGAAGGTTTTAAATTAGGATTCTTAAACGGACTAACCACTACACCTACCTTTATGCAAAAGGAAGGCATTACCGATATTGATGGTACGATTGTAAAGTTAAGTAAAATGGTGCCCGTGCTCCAAATTGAAGCTTTGGGTAATACTGCTGAAGAGGTGTTAGCTGAAGCTGAGCGCCAATTAGCTTTAGGATTAGATCCTAAAAAAACTGTTTTTAAAATTCCAGTTTCTTTAGAGGGTGTTCGCGCTTGTAAATTATTAAGAGATAAAGGATATTTAGTAAATGTACATTTAGTATATACCTTACAACAAGCATATATGGCTATGCACGCTGGTGCAACTTATGTTTGCCCACTAGTTGGCCGATTACAAGACCAAGGACATGACGCTTTAGCACTTGTTGAACAATGTGTAAATGCAGTAGATTTATATGGTTATGACACAAAAATCATGTTCTCTTCAGTACGTCATGCCGAACATGTGCGTAATGCGATAAATGTAGGTGTACACACCATTACAGTACCTCTAAAGGTAATGAAACAACTAACTGAAAATAATTTTACAACATTAGGTACCGATCAATTTATTATGGATACCCGATTAATGATGGTAAAAGTAAAAGAAGCCATTAAAGGCATAAATCCTATTGTGCCTGAAAACACTACTATTACCGATGCCATTATTAAAATGACAGAATTTGGCTATGGTGCTGTAACAGTTACTAAAGCCGATGGAAGTATTAAAGGCGTATTTACAGATGGAGGCTTAAGAAGATTAATAGGTGAAAGTGGAAGAGATTGCTTAAATAAAAAATTAGCTGATCTAGAATATAAAGAACCTATTACTATTGACGGTAATGTTTTATTAAACGATGCAAATGCTTTGTTTAAGAAAACCAATGTAGATACCATTGTAGTTACTGATGGTGGTAAGCCTGTTGGAATGCTTGATATTCAAGACATGAAAGGATAATCATAATGATACTAACTAAAAAAGCTCGAAGAAATCTTCGAGCTTTTTTGTATCGATTTACAATTCATTATTTCAAACTTCCAATCATATCTTCTGGTTTTACCCACTCACTAAATTGTTCCGTGGTTAGTAAGCCCAACTCTATTGAAGCCTCACGTAAGGTTTTGTTGCCTTTATGTGCAGTTTTAGCAATTTTAGCAGCATTCTCATAACCAATATGTGTATTTAATGCTGTAACTAACATTAATGAGTTTTCTAAATGTTTTTTAATTTCTGGTAAATTAGCTTCAATACCATCAGAACATTTTTCGGTAAACGATACACAAGCATCGCCTATTAAACGCGCAGATTGCAATACATTAGCAGCAATTAAAGGTTTAAATACATTTAATTCAAAATGCCCCATGGTTCCACCAACAGTAGCGGCCACATCATTTCCTATTACTTGCGCACATACCATAGTTAAAGCTTCGGGTTGAGTAGGATTTACTTTACCTGGCATAATTGATGAACCTGGCTCATTATCCGGAATGATTATTTCACCAATACCACAACGCGGACCAGAAGATAACATACGAATATCATTGGCAATTTTAAATAATGCTACAGCACTACGTTTTAAGGCTCCACTTAGTTCTACCATAGCATCGTGTGCAGCTAATGCTTCAAATTTATTTGGTGCAGTTACAAATGGTAGTCCGGTGAGTTCAGCAATTTTTTTAGCTACTAACACATCATACCCTTTAGGTGTATTTAAACCAGTTCCAACAGCTGTACCGCCTAGGGCTAATTCTTTTACTGCCTCTAATGCATTTTTTAATGCGCGAATACTCATGTTAATTTGTTGCACATATCCACTAAATTCTTGTCCTAAAGATAATGGAGTAGCATCCATAAAATGGGTACGGCCAGTTTTTATAATGTTCTCAAATGCTTTTGCTTTTTTAGCTAACGAGTCGCGAAGCTTTTCCATTCCAGGTATGGTAATTTCTACTACTTGCTTATACGCCGCAATATGCATTGCTGTTGGGTAGGTATCGTTTGATGATTGAGACTTGTTAACATCATCATTGGGATGTAATACTTTTTTCTCGTCGTTTAAAGAACCGCCATTCATTACATGTGCGCGGTAAGCTATCACTTCGTTAGCATTCATGTTGCTTTGAGTACCCGAACCTGTTTGCCAAATCACTAATGGAAACTGGTCATCTAATTTCTTAGCTAAAATCTCATCACAAGCTTTAGCAATTAAATCGCACTTATCTTTTGATAATACACCTAATTCACAATTTGCTAAGGCAGCTGCCTTCTTTAAGTATCCAAATGCATATATAATTTCCTTGGGCATACTTGCCTCGGGTCCAATTTTAAAATTATTACGAGAGCGTTCTGTTTGAGCACCCCAATAAACATGAGCTGGCACTTTTACCTCGCCCATAGTGTCTTTTTCAATTCTGTATTCCATATTCTTGTGGTTTTAGTTGGGCTAAAATTACCAAAAATAACGCTTAAAAGATAACAGAATTTTAAATAAAATTAGATTAAATGGCTTTCTTAAATAAGTCGATAATTCGCTCACTTAGGCTCTCTATCGCTACATTATCAATCAACTCTTGAGCAAACGCTTGTAATAAAAGCTTTCGAGCACTATTATCACCAATGCCACGTGCTTTTAAATAAAACAAGGCCTCTTCATCTACCTTACCTGTTGATGTACCATGGGAACATTTTACATCATCGGCATAAATTTCGAGTTGAGGTTTTGTATTAATAGTTGCGTCATCGCTCATCAAAATATTTTTACTACTTTGATACGCATTTGTTTTCTGAGCATCTTGTCTTACAAATATTTTCCCATTAAAAACACCAATACTTTTATCATTAGCAATGCCTTTATAAAGTTCATTACTTTCACAATTTGGTTTTTGATGATCAATTAACGTGTGATTATCAACTAACTGAGTACCGTTTGTAACAAATAAACCATTGATGTGTGCTTCGCAATTTTCATCAGCTAAAACAACTTGATGATTATTTCTTACCAACTCACCACTTAAGGTAAACGTGTGATTTTGATAATTAGCATAACGATGTACTTTTACTTGATTGGCATTAACTGAATATGATAGCTTACCTTCATTCTGAAAAGTTACACACTTTAGGTGAGCATTTTCTTCAATTAACTTTTCACTTACAAAATTGCTAAAGATTTTTTGAGTGCCCTTGTTTACAAAGCTTTCGATAATTTGAGCTTGAGCATTGGCTTGTGCGTAGATAAAATTACGAGTGTTGACTACCGCTATTGTTTGGTTATTATTTATATAAATAATATGAATAGGTTTTGATAGCGTGTTATTTTTTTCAATTTGTAAAAACAACCCGTTTTGACAAAATGCGGTGTTTAAAGCAATTAAAGCATCACTTTCTGATTTTGCTTGCGAAGCAAGGAGTTGTTTTTCTTGAGCTGTAAGTTCAGAAAGGTTTTTAATAATAATGCCCTTTTCTGAAACAGCATCGCTTAATTGTTTTTCAAAAACACCATTTGCAACTACCAAGTTATAGGCTTCGGGTAATTTATAGATTGCAACTGTTGCTTCTGTAATTTTTTGAAAGCTTTGTTCTACATTTTTAAACTCTTTGCGAATTACTGCTTCAATGTTACAGTATTTGTAGTCTTCGTTTTTATTGTTTGGAATTCCTTGCTCTTCTAGTATTCGAATAGCCGACATAATTTCTGTGTCGGGCATAAAATCTACTTTTGAAGCTGATTTTTGTAATTGCTCTAGTAACAATGGCGTAACTGTACTTTTGTTTTCAACCAACATTATTTCGTATCGTTATAAGTCGTTTATAATTTTTATTCTGCTTCTTCGTATTGTGCTTTTACCTCATCATAGCCTTTTGCTTCTAATTCTAAGGCCAATTCTTTACCGCCACTTTTTACTATACGTCCTTTGTATAAAATATGTACAAAATCGGGTACGATGTAGTCTAATAATCGTTGATAATGCGTAATAACAATGGTAGCATTATCTTTTGATTTTAATTTATTTACACCATTAGCAACAATACGTAACGCATCAATATCTAATCCACTATCGGTTTCGTCTAATATGGCTAACTTAGGTTGTAACATGGCCATTTGAAAAATTTCATTTCTCTTTTTTTCGCCGCCGCTAAATCCTTCGTTTACACTTCTATTGGCTAATTTAGAGTCGAGTTCTACTAACTTTTGTTTGTCTTTTACCAAAGCCAAAAAATCCTTTGCCGACAGTTCTTCTTGCTGATGGTAAGCTCTTATTTCGTTTAGTGCGGTACGTAAGAAATTAATATTGCTTACACCCGGAATTTCTACCGGATATTGAAACGCAAGAAACAATCCTTCTCTTGCTCTATCTTCGGGAGAAAGATCTAACAAATTTTTACCATTAAACATCACTTCTCCTTCGGTTACTTCGTAATCTTCTCTGCCCGCAAGCACACTAGATAAAGTAGATTTTCCCGAACCATTTGGTCCCATAATGGCATGTACTTCGCCTGCTTTTACTTCTAAATTAATGCCTTTTAATATTTGTTTATCGCCTATTGAAGCGTGTAAATTTTTTATTGTAATCATAACTAGTTAATTATTATTTTTTGTGTATCAGAGTAGTTGTTCGTTTTAAGATTTATAAAGTAAATGCCTTTTGCCAAATGCTGGAAGTTAAATTGTTTGGCTTCTTGAACCGATAATCTAGCTGTATATACAGTATTTCCAAGTACATCTAGCATTTTTAATTTTATGTCATTTATTAATGATGTGTTTTCTACAGTAAAAGTGCCATAACTTGGATTAGGAAAAACATTAACTACTTGTTTTAAGTTAAGCTCTTGATTTAGCCCAGTTGAAATTTTTGGATATAAAAAATCAGTAATTAGCGTAACGGTACTATCTTCATACATGGTATAGTTTGGTAATGTTGTTATCCATGGGCAATGAGTAGCGCCATTAAAAAAATATTTAGTATAATTTGTTGCTGTGTGCTGTGCTCTATCCACTATGTTTTGTGCAAATACGAGTGGAATAAACGTATCAGAAGTGCCATGAACTACCAAAACAGGCTTGTCGTTATTTTCAATAGCTGTGGTGTCTAATATCAACCCACACAAACATAACGTTGCTTTGGTTGTATTAGAATAACCCGGGTTTCCGCTATTACCAATTGGGTTATTAGGATTAGCCATTGGATAAATAGCCATTTCGGATTGTTTATCAATGTATGCTGCCATCATAGATGTAATAGCGCCTGCACTTTCACCACCAATAACTATTTGGTTTGTATCAATGCCATACGTAGTTGCATTTGCTTTAAAAAAACGAATGGCAGCCTTTGTGTCGTGCATGGCATCGGTCATGGCTCTTCTATCAGAGTTGGAGTTGTATAAATTAAAATTAGGATCTAATCTATAATCAATACTAGCAGCTACGTAGCCTTTTAAGACTAAGCGGCTTAAAATATTTTTTATATGTAAATATTTTCGAGTACCCGAAGTAAAACCACCACCATGTACATAAATAATAAGTGGTCGTTTGGTTAACGCATCTCCATTAGGTTGAAAAAAATCTAACTTTAATTGTTCAGGAACCCCCAAGTAGTTATTAGCATTTCCATAAACTATATTGACAATACTATCTACTTGTGTAAACTGATTGGTAAGATAGCGTTGCGCCTTAAATTGCAAGCTACATAACAAGAGCGCGATGATAATACCAAAATTTTTCATAGGTCTTAATTTATTTTCAAATTATCCAACACTTCCCTCTAGGCTAATGGCTAATAGTTTTTGTGCTTCTACCGCAAACTCCATTGGTAATTTATTTAACACCTCTTTGCAATAACCGTTTACAATTAAGCCAATAGCTTTTTCGGTATCTATGCCTCTTTGTTTGCAATAAAATAATTGATCTTCACCTATTTTACTGGTAGTGGCTTCATGTTCTACCACTGCCGATTTATCTTTGATTTCGATATAAGGAAAGGTGTGTGCGCCACATTTATCGCCCATTAATAAACTATCGCATTGCGAAAAATTTCGAGCATTGCTTGCTCCTTTTTTTATTTGAACCAAACCACGGTAACTATTATTACTTTTTCCGGCAGATATTCCTTTTGAAATTATTGTAGAACGGGTGTTTTTACCAATATGTATCATTTTGGTTCCTGTATCAGCTTGCTGAAAATTATTGGTAACTGCTACCGAGTAAAATTCTCCTACCGAGTTGTTTCCTTTTAAAATGACCGAAGGATATTTCCATGTAACCGCAGAACCTGTTTCTACTTGTGTCCAACTTATTTTAGAATTCTCTTCTAGGCACAAGCCTCTTTTGGTTACAAAATTAAATACCCCTCCTTTTCCCTCTTTATCGCCTGGGTACCAGTTTTGAACGGTGCTGTATTTAACCTCAGCGTTTTTGTGTGTAATAATTTCTACTACTGCAGCATGTAATTGATTTTCGTCGCGTTGTGGAGCCGTACATCCTTCTAAGTATGATACATACGAGTCCTCATCGGCAATAATTAATGTGCGCTCAAACTGACCTGTACCACTGGCATTAATTCGAAAATAAGTAGATAACTCCATAGGCGAACGAACACCCTTTGGAATATAACAAAACGAACCATCTGTAAATACTGCCGAATTAAGTGCTGCATAAAAATTATCGGTTGGTGGCACAGCCATGCCCATGTATTTTTTAACTAATTCAGGATGTTCTTGAACAGCCTCGCTAAATGAGCAAAAGATAATGCCTTTTTCCGCTAAGGTTTCCTTAAAGGTTGTTTTAACCGATACGCTATCAAACACTACATCAACCGCCACATTATTTTGCACACCCGATAAGCGTTTCTGTTCTTCGAGTGAGATACCTAATTTATTAAAAGTTTTTAAAAGTTCGGGATCTACCTCATCTAAACTGGCCAATTCTTTTTTTGGTTTTGGAGCCGAGTAATATTTAATATCCTGAAAATTGGGCTTAGGATAGGATACATGTGCCCAATTGGGCTCCACCATATTTTGCCAATTGCGTAAGGCTTTTAAACGGAACTCCAAAAGCCATTCTGGTTCATTTTTTTTAGCCGAAATAAAACGGATAATTTCTTCATTTAAGCCCTTTGGCGCCTCATCAGCCTCTATATTTGTTACAAAGCCCCATTTATACTCATTTTGTATATGTTCTTCTAAGAGTTCGTTTGCCATTTTTATAAAGTATTAGTAAGCTGTATTTATTATTATACTATTGATAATCAGTATTTTGTGTATTATTCTTATTTAGATTAATTCTAAAAGGTGTACAAAAATACCGCTTTTATGGTATCTCTGCAAATTATTTTGAGAAATAATTAATTAGGGGTTAAACCCAAATTAGATATTAGAATTTTACTACCTCTTTAAATTACTTCTATTTCAAGCGTTTCCGCGATTTTATTTTTTGACATGATACTATCGCCATTATTGTATCATAAAACTTTATGGAATCACCAGATATTATTGAAATTCAAAGTTCATGCAAATTCCACTGTTTGTTTAGGATTTAAGAAAGTTTGAAATTATCTATTTAAACATGCGTGATATATTTTATTAAATTTGAGATTATCATTATACAAATAAAGTATCATACACATTTAATAAAACACCAATGGAGAATCGCATAGCGGTTTCATTTGAACAAGATAAATCAATAGTTGTCATCTAATACGAAAGAACTGTTAATTTTTTACAATTACAAATGCGTAACTAAAATTCACCGAAAACACTGTATTTTATTGATTAATCAGAGGTTCTTGTATTTTAATTAAAGAATGATTAACTTCGTCAATAAATAAGTTGGCAGCAAGGCTAACGGACGACCGTGCGAACATTAACGTTCCGACATAAATGAGCCGTATGACTTGTTGCCGTAAATCGGACGGCAATGGCGAAAACGGCACAAAACAGAAATTTACATAAAGC
>JADLER010000237.1 GCA_020846025.1 Bacteroidia bacterium
CAACTCGCGCAACCTCCGAAGCTGTATTTGCTATGTTGTTAAGGGGGTCTGACTGGTTAGCAACCGAACCTAATGTTGAAATACATTTAGGCGAAATAAAAATTGACCCTAAAACAGATAAAGATATTAAAGTAGAACCAGGCACCGGTTATTTTAAAAAAGTTTTTGTTGGTAACGATATTAAACCTAGTATGGGTAAAGTAAAAGTTATTAAAAAAGATGAAGGTGTTAGTTATGGAAGTGTTTATTGGCAATACTTTGAACAACTTGATAAAATTACACCACACGAAACTCCAATAAAAATTAATAAAAAATTATTTGTACAAAAAAATACAGCAAGCGGCCCAATTATTGAACCTATAACAAATAATAAATTAAAAGTTGGCGATAAAATAAAAGTAAGAATCGAAATTAGTGTAGATAGAGATATGGAATATGTGCATTTAAAAGACATGAGAGCTAGTGGATTTGAACCAATTAATGTTATTAGCACCTACAAATACCAAGATGGATTAGGGTATTACGAAGCCACTAAAGATGCAAGTACAAACTTTTTTATATCCTATTTGCCTAAGGGCAGTTACGTGTTTGAATACCAATTAGTTGTAAGCCATAGTGGTAATTTTAGCAATGGTATAAGCTCTATACAATGCATGTATGCGCCTGAATTTACTAGCCATAGCGAAGGTTTAAGAGTTAAGGTAAATTAAAAATTAACAACCGGCAGTTGGCTTACTTAATGCTTTTCATTAATTGTTTCAGTTCCGCTGGATTTTGAGCAATGGCCATGTGTGTTGATAATCCTGCGCACTAGCTGACTCTTTCATACAAATTACTCCTATAAATATATTTTTTATTGCTATAGGATTAGCTAAGGCAATGTCAAACACAAAAAATATAGCGGAGCTAATAATTTGCAAGATTAAGGAAATTGATACGTTTTTATAAAACGACCAGAATTGGTATCTAATGGCCAAATAAATTTAATAATAGTATCCTTTTTGCTTTTAATTGTATCAGAGCCATTAAAATAGTTTTTTGTGTTGTATCTATAAACCCTATTTGTATATGATTGACTTGGTTGATTATTTAAAACTGTTTGCTTCCAAACAAGTTCTATTTGATAAGCGTATTTATCGCCTACTGAATTCTCAAAAACATCTTTAACAATGGAATCTTTTAATAAATTACTTGGGTCGTAATAGTACCTATTATATCCTGCATAATTAATCTGAGAGGTGTTTTCCTTTTTTTTGTAATAAGATAAATCTATTAACACAGCTTGTAAATAAACGCCAACTCCATTAACTGATGTTGTGTCGGCTTTCCACCCATTTCTGTTTACAAATACAAATTTTGTGTATGTTTTTGGTTCAGGTTGGGGTTCAGGTTCTGGAAGTAAAATAGTATCTTTTTTACAAGATGTTAGTAAAAAAGATACTATTATTAACCAAAAAATATTTTTACACTTATTCAATTATAAATTTTTGAGCTTTGCTGTATTTATTATTATGCCATATTAAATAATAAGTCCCTTGTTTAAAACCACTAATATCAATATCAAATATACCATTTTTTTCATTAATATCTTTAACATAAACTTCTTGCCCTAAAGTATTTAATATTTTAATGTTACCATTTTCAACATTTTGATTAAAGACCAATTTAAAATATCCACTATTTGGATTTGGCATTACATGCATTTTTAAGTCATCGAATTCTTTGATGTATTCGGTATGCATTATTGGTTGGTTTAATAATCCAAAGTTGGCTTTTCTATCTAAAGCAGAGGGAGTGCAATTGCCAAAATAATTTTGTACTATTAATGAGTTTGCTCCAGATAAACATCCGTTTACATTAGGAAAAATTGTAGCTTTAAAAACCCCAGTTCCTGTTGGTTGTACAATCACGTTTTCTTTTAATTTAATATTTGTAAATGCTTCCAAAATAGCGCCAGTAAAAGGAGTAAATACAACAGTACTATTATTTTCATTCGTAATTGAAATATCTGATATAAACGTATTTGTAATTACACTGCTAATAAATGGTGTACCAATTTTTAATGGATTAATTTCTACCTTTTGTTCACATGTCATAGGATATGGAGTACTACCAGATACATTCACAAATTTGCTACTTGGAATTTCATATGTAGCTACATATACAATTGGTGTTTGATCATCTGTGGGATTAGTTGGTTTAAGAGTAATTAAAAGTTTTATATAAACATTTACACCATCTTCAATAGTGATTGAAGTGTTTTTAAACTTATTAATATCAATAAAAGGAGTTTGAAATCTATGAAATCCCGAAGCATTATCAAAACTTGATAAATTTAAAATACCATCGTTTAATAAATTTTTCACATAATTTTTATACGGTGTTGTTGTTGATACATTGTTTTGTAAATTCCAATATACAGCTGCTGTAGGCGAAGTGCCATTAGAAGGTGCATAAGCGCAACTTGGTATTGATGTGATTAAATTAATTGGATTACAACAACTTGAAGATATAGAAATATTGTTTTGCATAATATCAATAGCAGGAGAGCCATTATTATTTTTAACCTCAAAGAATAATGCAGCTTTTGTGCTTTCTATGTAAGCTTCTGAAGCGTCGTTTAAAGCAAGTTTTATATCGCCAGTAACCTTATAACTTTTAATGTTTTTATTACCAAATGTAATAGGGCAAACTTGTGTACGGCGATATATATTGTAGGCTCCAGAACCTCCTCCAATAGTAGAAAGTATTGTTTGGTTAAACTGATTGGGCGGATTGTTACAAACACCAGCAGGGGCTGAAAAATCTACTGAACAAATATAATCCATAATAGCCTCGGGTTCTGACCAAGATTTAACCTCAATAGTTGGAGCTTCTTGCATAGACACAACACCTAATGGACAATCGTATATTGGTAAACCAGAACAATTTAAACTTCCATCAGAATATTTGTGAGAAGTTCCCGGTAGCTGTAAGGACATTGTTTTAGGATTGGTTTCTGTTTTTATTGTACCAGTTAAATTTATTTTACCACTTGAAACAGTAGGTTGAATAAAAGATTCGTTACTTGCTGCTACAGCTGTATTACTTTTATTCATAAAAAAATCTAAAACGGTAGCTACCGTTCCTAAACCACC
>JADLER010000238.1 GCA_020846025.1 Bacteroidia bacterium
AAGCAAAGTAGCTGCTAACCCAACCATAGTCAGAATCATCTATTTTATTATAAAATAAAAGTCCAAAATTAGGGATATTTAAGTTAATTTGATTGTTAGAAGTTCCGTTGTTTAAATAACTGCTGCGTGTTGTTTGCGAAAATAAATTTAGCCCGGTGTAAATTTCATTACTTCTGTAAACCGCTAAACCTGCGGGATTTTGATTGATAGAGGTCATATCGCCACCTAAAGCTGTAAAAGCTCCGCCCATGCTGTTAAAACGGGCGGTCCCATTAATAAATGGCTGAGAATATCTTAGCGCATCTACTTCGTTTTGCGCATGGGCTAAAAAGGTTGAGGATAAAAATAATATCCCAATTAATAATTTTGATTTCATAAATACAAGATTTTATGTATTGTTTGTTTTAAAAATACTTTAATGACTGATAAATATTTTTTACCAAGGTCTTCCACCACCACTTCTTCCTCCGCCACCACCACCATTGTTCCCGCCGCCGCTGCTGCGGGGAGCGCTTGGTGTAGAAAATCCACCGCCATTTCCTCTTGACGGAGCCGGAGAAACTTCTCTTTGATTATAAGTTGGTGCAGGTCTATCGTAATTACGAATTTCTCTGCCGGGCGATTCTGCCGGCGTGTTGTTTATGTACGGATTACGTCGTGGCTCAGAAGTAGGAGCAGAGTTAATATTTTCGTTTTGTTGCCCAATATTACCCCGTGTGGGTTGGTTTTCATTACCATAAGGGTTAACTCTTGGCGTATTAGTGTTCTCCATTCCGCGAGGCGTATTTATAGGATTGTTATTGTCTATTGAACGCCCTGGCTGATTGTTTCCATAAGGGTTAGTACGTGGAGTGCTGTAATCAACAGGTCTTTCTCCTCCATCAAAACTTCTGGTAGGTTTATTGGTAGATTCGTAAGGATTGGTTCGTGGAGTTGATGGATTGTTATTATCGTTTAGTTTTATAGGTTGATTAAATTCTTTAGGAATTTCTCTTCCCGGTTTGTAGTAAGGGTTAGGGCGTACGCCGCTTTCGTTATTGGCTAATTGTTCAGTCATTTGCTGATTAAAACTTTTTCGAGGCATATCGCCAATTCTGTTGCCGCCTATACCGCTTCCGCGCGGACCGGCAACTGTTTTAACCGGATTGCTTGGATTATAAGAATTTACATCATAACTGTTAAAGTAGTAGGAGTTATTGTTGTACCCGTTATAATATCCATTATAATAACCGTTATTGTAGCCTTGCATATAACCATTATAGTATCCATGGTTGTATCCAGACCAATAATTATATCCGTAATAAGGATAAGGATTATACCAACCATTATTCCAGCCCCAGCCAAAGTTCCAACCATAGTAACTATTCCAACCCCAATAGCTTCCAGGAGCATACCAACTTGGTCCCCAACAAGAGGTGTAATAATAACTTGGTCCCCACCAGTTGTAGCCCAAATAAATACTGCTTCCGTAGTAATTAGGATTGTAGTTGTACCAATAAGAGTTGGTATAATAAGGGTCGTAATAACTATAAACTGTTATAGGGCGATGAAAACGTTTGATACGAGCAGCATACGAATAATCGTAATAATCATCATAATCAAATTTAGAATTAGTAGTTTGAGATGAAGAAGAAGTTGTGTTGTTTCTATTGGTATAATCGTTAGGGTTATTTCCTTGTTGAGCGATGTTTTCTTTTTCTTTAGCTCTTCTTTCTTGCTCCTCTTGCCATGCCTTATTTCTATCCGCATCGGCAGCTTCTTTAGCAGCTTTTTCTTCGGCAGCATCTTTGCTGTTGTAATAAATATCGTCTTTATATTTTTTATCACCCTTGTTAAGTATTTGAGCAAAAGAATTAAAGTGGATGCCAGTCAGGGTAACTGCTAAGCATAAAGCTAACTTTTTCATGACAATTGTTTTTAAATAATTTAAGTACGTTTAGGGAAGTAATATTTATTAATTTCGCTTCCCATTTCATAAAAATACAAATACTATACCAAACCTTAAAAATTATATGGCTAAAGATTTTATAAAACGTTCAGAAAATTATGCCGAGTGGTATCAGCAATTAGTGGTAAGAGCTGATTTAGCTGAACATTCAGCAGTTCGTGGGTGCATGGTTATTAAACCTTATGGTTATGCAATTTGGGAAAAGATGCAACAAATACTCGATAAAAAATTTAAAGATACCGGGCATTCAAACGCTTATTTTCCGTTGTTTATTCCTAAATCTTTTTTTAGTAAAGAAGCAAGTCATGTTGACGGCTTTGCAAAAGAATGCGCTGTAGTTACACATTACCGTTTAAAAAACGATGAATCCGGAAAAGGCATTATAGTTGACCCCGAAGCTAAATTAGATGAAGAATTAATTGTACGACCAACTTCTGAAACAATTATATGGAATACTTATCGCAATTGGATACAATCATACAGGGATTTGCCAATATTAATTAACCAGTGGGCAAACGTAGTACGCTGGGAAATGCGCACACGTTTGTTTTTACGTACAGCAGAATTTTTGTGGCAAGAAGGACACACCGCACACGCTACCGCAGCAGAAGCTATTGCAGAAACAGAAAAAATGTTAGATGTATATGCTGATTTTACAGAAAATTACATGGCAGTACCTGTTATAAAAGGAAAAAAAACAGTTAACGAACGCTTTGCAGGCGCAATAGAAACCTATTGTATAGAAGCAATGATGCAAGACGGAAAGGCTCTGCAAGCAGGCACATCTCATTTTTTAGGACAAAATTTTGCAAAAGCATTTGACGTAAAATTTGCAGCAAAAGACGGAAAGTTAGATTATGTATGGGCTACCTCGTGGGGCGTAAGCACTCGTTTAATGGGCGCTTTAGTTATGGCGCACTCTGATGATAACGGATTAGTTTTGCCGCCTAAGTTAGCACCAATACAAATAGTTATCGTTCCTATTTACAAAAAAACGGAAGAGTTAGAACAGATTTCACAAAAAGCGCTTCAATGGAAAAAAGAATTGGAGCAATTAGGCATTTCAGTAAAATATGATAATCGCGATAATCAAACACCCGGATGGAAATTTGCTGATTATGAGTTTAAAGGAGTCCCGATTAGAGTTGCTGTTGGTCCCCGAGATATGCAAAATGGAACAGTTGAAATAGCGCGTAGAGACACATTAGAAAAAAAATCAATTAGCCAATCCGATTTGGTAAACACTTGTAAAGCCTTGTTAAATGACATACAAACTAATTTATTTAATAGAGCATTAAAGTTTAGAAATGATAATGTTAGAGAAGCGTCAAGCTATCAAGAGTTTAAAGATATTTTAGATAACTATGGCGGATTTGTTTCTTGCCATTGGGACGGAACCATAGAAACAGAACAAAAAATCAAGGAAGAAACCAAAGCCAC
>JADLER010000239.1 GCA_020846025.1 Bacteroidia bacterium
AGCTACGAAGAAAAACGGAGTTTTTCGTAGGAGTTTTGCAAAACGGCCTGTTGGGCGAAGCCCAGCGGGACGTGCAGCGTCCGCTACGTTGGGTCGAAAGCCCGCTAGGGTTTCGACCCAACGGATTGCGTGCAGGCTTAGTAGCGGTTTGAAACACTACTGTTTCTGCTTGCATAATGTAAATATAATGAAATAATGTTATTACTCCCTCGTCCGCCGCTATTGAGCTTGCACGCTGTTACCTTCTAGTGCGCCCCACTTAGCTTGAACTATGTTGTCTACGAAGCAGGACTGCCCGAAACAAAAGAACGAATGCTTGTTAGTAGCCTACTCTAAAGTCTAGGCAGTTACGCGTCTACCGTAATGATTGTTTGGAACACTGTTTTTAGTTTTTTTTCTGTGCGTTGGCGAATGCGGTTTGGAAAACCGCTTGTTCTATTACGTCTAGTGAGTTGGGGGAGGAGATTTTGCAAGCTTATAGTGCAACAACTAAAATTATTGCCTTTGAAAATAAGTTGCAATATGTGCTTACAAAATGTGGGGAGGCTTTCACATAGGTCGGCTTATGCAGTTTGGTTGTCTTAGCGGTTTAGTATGTCTATGCGGTTAGGTCAACAGTTTATGCAGCGGCGAGTATTGAAATATTAGCGACTAGTTCTAATAAGTAAGCGGAGAGTTCTAAAATGTCAGCGACAAGTTTTGAAATGTTAGCGGAGTCCTCTAAAAAGTTAGCGACGAGTTCTAACTTGTAAGCGGCGAGTTCTGAAAAGTTAGCGGCTTCCTCTAAAATATTAGCGGCAAGTTTTGTAATGTTAGCGACGAGTTCTAAAATGTATGCGGCTTACTATGAAATGTAAGCGGTAATTTCTACAAAGTTTTTACAAAGGTGTAGCCAGTTATTTGTCAAAACTAACCAGTTGTAAAGTGTCTCCTGTTAAAGGCTGTTAAATGCCAATACTTAGCAACAGTTTTGCATTATAGTTTTCAAATAACAAAAAGATTATGCCACCTAAGTTTTAAATAAAAAATCGTCCTTCGACTCCGCTCAGGATTACAAGGGATTGTAGTTTATCGAAGTCTTTTTTTCCTTGTTTGTTTTCTTAAAGCAAAACAAAACATCGAACAAATAAATTAATATTAAAAAAATAGAAATAATGGGAACTTATATAGAAACTGGTCATACAAAAAACGTAGCTAACTTTGACCATTTAATAACATTCATACAATCATACGGTGCAAATTATTCACCGTCGAACACAAGTATAACTTTAGCAAACTTGCAAATTGCTTCAACCAACGGACAAACTGCCTTAACGAATGTTAAGAATGAATTCAACAGTTGGAAAAATGCAACAAACAGTCGTGAGATTGCTTTTGATCCTTTAAAAGGATTAGCCACACAATTATTAAATACTTTAATTGCAATAGGTGCTAATGAACAAACGATAAAAGACTTCAAAACAATTAATGCGAAAGTTCAAGGTTCTAAATTAACTAAAGCAGATGCAGGAATAGCTGATGTAGCCTCAAGTGAGAGAGTGGACGGCTCTAAATTAACTAAAGCAGATTCAGGATTAACAGATGAAAGCACGGCTAAATTGGCAATGCCAAGCAAAAAATCAATTTCGGTTTCGCAACAAAGTTATGATAACTTGATAGATCATTACGACAAGTTAATTAAACTATTAGCAAGTGTGCCGACTTATACGCCAACAGAAAACAGTTTAAAAGTAACAACTTTAAATACCATGTTAGCGAACTTAAAAGCTGCCAATACTTTAGCGTCTAATAAAGTAGTGAGTGTGAGTAATGCCAGAATAGCTCGAAATAAAGTGCTTTATGAAAACCCTGATGCTTTGGTATCATTGGCAAAATTAGTAAAGGCTTATATTAAAGGTAAGTTTGGAGCTAAAAGCCCTGAGTTTGCTCAAGTAAGCGCTTTAAAATTCACCATGATTAAAGCAGGTAAATAATCGAAAGATTATAGTTTCTCTTAAATTAAAAATCCGACTTCAATTGAGGTCGGATTTTTTGTGAATTAAATTATTTATTTAAAACAACTTTTGATGTAAAAACACCTTGGTTATTTTTCAATTGTAACGTATAAACACCATTAGGTAAATCATTTACATCAATTGATGTTTTAGTATTGAAATCAAGCTTAATAATACATTGTCCTGTTATATTAAATATTGACAATTCATTTTGATTTTCAATTTCGGATTCAATATTTATTGTACCAGAAGAAGGGTTTGGATATAAATTTATCTTCGAGTTTATTTTATCAATTTCTGAAACAGATATAACGTTAGTGTTATTGAATGTGTAAGGTAATGTCCATTGAACTAATGAAAGGGCATTAGTTGTAAATAATTTAAAACCTCCTGCCATCACTAAATATAATTTAAAGTTGTTAATTGTACTAGAATTATTAAAGTCAAAAACAAAATCATATTCTGGAGATGAATTTATAGTTCCTGAATTTACCATTTGAGGTTGGCCTGAATTATAATTCCACCAAGTTGCATCATACACAGTAGTATTTACACCAGGTACACCATTCCAAATATTTATGTAGCTCAGGTTATTTAGATTTTCGAATCTACCTCTAACGTATTCTGCATTTAGATTTGAAACGTTATCTAATAGAGGGTAGAATTCAATTGTTTCTCCTGGATTACATATGTCATCATTATTTCCTTGGCTATCTGGATTATTATCATCGTCTATAGTTGAAGGAGTTGTCGGAGAATATACCAATGGAGTAATTGGAATAGCAATACAGGTAGTTTTGTAATCCTGACCACTTTCCTGAACAACAAAATCTATATAAGCATTAGTGCCTGCAGGGGTATTTGGGGCGATATCTATTTCAAATTCGTCTGCAGACCATTTTGTACCATTCCAACCAACATTATTCAATGCTGAAGAACTGTCTGTAATTGTAATAAAAGGATTATTGCTTCTTACTTTACAAATTCCGCTAACTACAGACAAACCATTGGATTTTTGGTTAGTACATTCTACTTTAAAACGCGCTTTTTTTCCTGGGTCAACAAAATTACGTGGATTAGAAGGAGGTGGTGTAATACTTGCTGGTAAGTTGTATGAATAATAAGCCGCAAACGAAGGTGAAATATTTATTTGATCAATTGCTGCAAGATTTGTTAAGTATACATTTGGATTAATAACATTGTTAGTACCAACAGGTACAACTACTTTTTCTACACATCCATTAGTATCGGTTACCACAAATGTATAATTGCCAGGGCATAATTGATCTGCATTATTACCAATTTGGTGCACTGTATTAGGCAAAAATGAGAAATTGTAAGGTGGGGTTCCGTTGTGAGCATAGCCAGTAATTGAACCTGTGCAATTGCCACTACAGTTGGAATTAGACACACTAATAACTTCTGGAACAAGTTGCAAAGGTTCATAAATGGAATTACCATAATAACCATTACACATTTTTGCGTCTACAACTTTAACATTGCAATTGCCAGGTGGCAAACCAGATATTATTGAATTTGAAGCAATAGATGAATTATTCCAATAGTAGGAATAAGGAGCAGTGCCACTATTCATAAGAACGGATGCTTTTCCATCATTACTTCCATAGCATGAAATATTTGTAGTTGAAAAAACGCCAGACAAATCAGGAGGAGATATAATATTAATAGTTGTAGTTTTAACACAATTATTTGCATCAGTTACGTCTAAAAGATGGCTACCATCAGGAATATTTGATATAGTATTTGATGAAATTGGGAATAAACTCCAATCCAGAGAGTATGGGCTGGTACCACCAGTAATAGTTAACGTTGCTGTTCCTGTAGAATTTGCAATAATATCACTAGAAAAACAAATTGGTTGAGTTACACTTACTGCAATGTTTATTGGTGGTGGAGAAGTAATTGTAAAGGTAATTATTTTGGTGCAATTCTTCATGTCTTTAACAGTTACAGTATGAATACCAGGAGCTAAGTTGGTTACTTTAGTAGGAGGGTTTTGCACTGTTCCGCTAGACCAAGTATAAAAATATGGAGCTGTACCACCAGTTACCGATAATGATGCCGTACCAGAAGTATTTGAGCAAGCGACATTTGTTTGAGTAATAGTAGCGTTTAAAGGTGGGGGTTGAGTGATTGTTGTCGTTGTTGTAAATGTTTTGCCAGCATTATTTTTTATGAATAATGTGTATGTTCCTGCGGATAAATTTGTGGCAGTAGAGGTAGTCTGTATTGGACTAGTCGTCCATGTATATGTATATGGAGCAGCTCCACAGCTAATTGTAACTGATGCAGATCCAGTACTTCCTCCGTTACAAGTAACAGGAGTTGTGGAAATTGTATAGGAAAAATTACTGAGAAGTATTTTGGTTTTACCAGCAGATTGATCAGTAATTGCAAAGTCAAGTACACCATCATTATTAAAATCTTCCGCTATAAAAGCAGCCGCATTTTGATCAGTGGAGCCTGTAGAAATGTTTTGCCCAGCCATAAATCCGCCCGCTCCATTATTTATGAGTAAAGTAATATTTGAATTGAATGGATTTAATGTTGCTATATCAGCCTTATTGTCTCCATTTATATCTTTAGTAATTATATCTTTAGCTGGGTTTGAAACACCAATTGGAATATTTGTTGAACCAGTAACTCCACCTAAACCATTTCCAAATATTACATTAACAGTATTTGAATTTATACTTGCAATATCAATTTTACTATCATTGTTTAAATCGGCTGATGAAATATTGAACGGGGTTCCTATAAGATAATTTGTGTTAGTAGTGAAACTTCCAACACCATTACCGATAAAAATGTTAATCGTGTTTATGTCTTTACCTGAAATAAAATCTAATTTATTATCATTGTTC
>JADLER010000240.1 GCA_020846025.1 Bacteroidia bacterium
CTTTCAGCAATTCTATTTGAGTTAATATTCTTTTAGAAATATCTTTGAGTATTGGATAAAAATAATGTTTTGCGGCTTGATGCCTTTCTGTAATTTGCTTTAAGTAATCACCTTCATGGCTTTCAAATAAACGCATGAGTTGATTAGAAAATTTACCAGCATTTTGTGCTAATGGTTTAAAAAGTTCATGTATTTGTTCTGCCCACAACTTATGTTTTTGTTTATTCGATTTATTTTCATCTAACTGATAGCTTTCAATATGTTTCAAAAATTGAGTATCAATCCATGTATAATTATATGTTTTAAGCAAGTAATCTCTTAAAAATAATTTTCGTTCATTCTGTATATTTTGCTGTAGATCACTATTAACTGGTTTATCATCCACATAGTTAAGCAATGTTTTATCTTGCTGAATGCTTTGAAATTGAATGGGAGTAGTTAAAACCAAACCTTGTAAAGATTTTAAGCGAGATAATGCAACATATACTTGCCCTGGTGCAAACGCTCTATTAATATCTAAAATGGCATTTTCAAAAGTTAATCCTTGACTCTTATGAACGGTTATTGCCCATGCAGTTTTTATAGGAAATTGTTTAAAGATGCCTATTTCAATTTCATCTACTTCATTTGTAATGGTATTTAATTCGTATTTAATATTTTTCCATTCGTATCTAGTAATTTCAAATGGCTTACTGCCATCTTTAAAATCTACTTCAATAGTTTCATCGGTTAATTTAGACACAACTGCAAGTTTCCCATTAAAAAATAATTGCTGTCCGCTTGGATCATTTTTCACAAACATAATTTGTGCTCCAACTTTTAATTCCAACGAATACTCAACTGGGTAAGCCGATTCACTAAACTCATCTTCCACCTCTGCTCGATAGAAGAAAGATTTACCACTTAATTGTTGTAATGCCGTTTTATTCATTTCGTCGGCTTTATAATTATGGGTAGTAAGTGTTATTGTATTTAAAGCTTTTGAAGCATCGAAATTTGGTTTGTAAAAAGTATTTAACAAGTCAATATCAGCTTGTGTAACTTTATTATTTCTTAAATGATTTAACAAATCAATAAAAACAATATCGGATTGCCGATAAATTTTATCTAGTTCAATATAAACAGGTTTATGTTGTTTTAACGCAAGAGCATCAAAAAAATAAATACTTTGATAATAACGGTTTAAAACATGCCACTCATCTTCTTTTACAACAGGTGGCAACTGCATTAAATCACCAATAAACAGTACCTGCACTCCACCAAATGCCTTATGCTGTTGTCGTCTAATATGCTTTAATACAAAATCAATCATGTCCAACAAATCAGCACGAAGCATACTTACCTCATCAATAATTAAAAGCTCCAATTCTTGCAACAATCGGCGCTTTTGTTCGCGCATGTTTAAATGTTTGATAAGCGTAAAAGGCGTATTTACTTTAACATTAAATTCAGTGATTTGAAAAGTGCTATCAGGCACAAATGAGCCAAATGGCAAGCCAAATTGTGAGTGAATGGTTACACCTCCAGCATTAATAGCAGCAATGCCTGTGGGTGCTACAATTATTGCATTTTTAAGAGTATGCTCAATAATTTTTCTTAAAAAAGTAGTTTTACCAGTTCCAGCCTTACCAGTTAAAAAAACCGGACAGTTCGTTTGATTAATATATTTGGCTGCAATTTCTGCAGGTTCTAATTCAATCTGCGAATTTTTCATTTAATACAAGTAGCTTAGTCTTTAGGGTAACAAATAAAATACTTAACTACCTTTTTACTAAGCATTTTTATATTCAATTGATCGGATGCTTTGGCAACATCTATTAAAGTACCATCTTTTTGAAGTATTTTAATTTGTGAATGAGTATTATAAGCGCTATTATTTACCGCCTCACTAAAAACAAAGTAGCCCACTTCTTGTTTATCAAGTTTATATTTTTTCATTATCTTTTCACGGATAGATTGCTCATAAGCTTGACTAAATTTTTTCTGTTGTATTTCAATCTTGTATAATTTTCTGTTCAACAAATTTTGACATAAAGTTGATAGTACCACATCTTGATATGAAGCCCACACCTTTACTGATGCCATAATATCGTAGTCATCCAACAAAATGAATTGAGCTATTAGTTCAGGTTTATTAATAAAATCCTTCTTAGTAAAATTATTTTTAAGAAATAACGAAAGTGCTGGTGTGGCAAACAAATCAGTACCTTGTAATGATAAATCTTTAGCCCGCTTTAAAATATTTACTAATAATTTTTCGGCACTTAAAACAGTTTTATGCAAATAAACTTGCCAATACATCAATCGTCGAGCAATCAAAAAATTTTCCACACTATAAATGCCCTTAGCCTCAATTACCAATTCTCCATTTTTCACGTTCAGCATTTTTATAATTCGGTCGTTACTCACCACACCTTCCGATACGCCAGTAAAAAAGCTGTCTCTGTTTAGATAATCAAGTCTATCCATATCCAATTGACTAGACACCAATTGATGAAGAAACTTTTTAGGATATTGATTTTTAAATATTTTTATAGCTAAAGATAATTTCCCTTTAAATTGTTTATTCAGTTCATCCATCAGCATTGCCGAAATATCTTCATGGTGAACGCCTTTTACAATGCTATGTTCTAAAGCATGAGAAAAAGGACCATGACCAATATCATGCAACAAAATGGCAATAATAGCTGCATCACTTTCTTCTTCGGAAATTTGAATATTTTTAGATTTTAATATCTGTAAAGCATCGGTCATTAGATGCATAGCCCCAATGGCATGGTGAAAACGAGTATGTAATGCACCAGGGTACACTAAATTAGTGAGTCCTAATTGTTTAATCCGTCTTAAGCGTTGAAAAGTAGGGTGATTAATTAAATCGTGTACAATATCATTGGGAATCGTAACAAAACCATATACTGGGTCGTTGATTATTTTTCGCTTATTTATTGTCATAAGAGTATTTAAGCAAATTTACACTTTTACTCATAAAAATGACTATTTTTGCGCAACTATACAAATAAAACAATTATGCCTAAAATTTCTGTGAAGGCTAATGAAATGCCTTCTTCACCAATACGTAAATTAGTACCTTTTGCTGATGCAGCTAAAAAGAAAGGAACTAAAATATATCACTTAAATATTGGGCAACCAGATATTGAAACTCCATCTACTTTCTTAAAAGCAGTACAAACAGCCGATATTAAAGTTTTAGAATACAGTCATAGTGCAGGTAACGAAAGCTATCGTAAAAAATTAGCAGGTTATTACCAATCTTATCAAATTGCCGTAGATGCCTCTGAAATTATTGTAACTTGCGGTGGCTCCGAAGCTATTGAAATTGCAATGCTTACCTGTTTTAATGCAGGAGACGAGGTTATTATTCCTGAACCATTTTATGCCAATTACAATGGTTTTTCAAGAGCCTCTGATGTAACCATTGTTCCTGTAAGAAGTTATATTGAAACCGGATTTGCTTTACCTTCTATCAGCGATTTTGAAAAAGTGATTACGCCTAAAACAAAAGGGATTATGATTTGTAATCCTGGTAATCCAACAGGCTATTTATATACCAAAGCCGAGCTTGAAGCCTTAAAAGAATTGGTAAAAAAGTACGACTTATTTTTATTAAGCGACGAAGTATATCGTGAGTTTTGTTATGATGGAAAAGAATATGTATCTGTTATGCACCTCACTGGTATTGAGAACAATGTAGTGTTACTCGATTCAATCTCAAAACGCTATAGCGCTTGTGGTGCTCGTATTGGTGCTATGATAACTAAAAACAAAGAAGTAATGGCGGCGGCTATGAAATTTGCACAAGCTCGACTATCACCACCAAGTTACGGGCAGATAGGTGCAGAAGCTGCCCTTGACACACCTACTTCGTACTTTGAAGGTGTTAAAAAAGAATACATTGAAAGACGAAATTTCTTAGTAGATGAACTAAATAAAATTGAAGGCGTTTTTTGCCCTAAACCTAGTGGCGCCTTTTATTGTATTGCTCAATTGCCGATTGATGATTCCGATAAATTTTGTCAATGGCTGTTAGAATCGTTTAATTACAATAACCAAACTGTCATGATGGCTCCAGCATCAGGTTTTTATTCAACCAAAGGGGCTGGAACCAACGAAGTGAGATTAGCTTATGTACTAAACAAAGAAGATTTAAAAAATGCCATTATTTGTTTAAAAGAAGCATTAAAAATCTATCCTGGAAAAACAAATTAGTTTGATTATTGTGTAATAAGCTGAATTAACTTTTGCCTTTCTTGATCCCAATTATTCTCTACTGCAGCAATAATGGTATTACTTTTATATTCGAGGTAATTTTGACTATTTATTAATTCGATTATTTTCTCAGCAATATGTGAAGGTTGGTGATTGTGAATAAACAATCCAATTTTATATCTATCAATAAGCATCTGAATTTCTGGTAACTGAGTAGCTAAAATTGGAATACCCGAATGAATATAATCGAATACTTTATTTGGTAATGAAAAATGGTAATTCAAATTCGTATCCTTATCAATGGTTATTCCTATATTTGCATTAGCAGTATAATGGCGTAACGAGGTTGCAGACATTTTATCAAGAAACATTACTTTTGTGCTTAATTGTAACGAAATCACCATATTTTTCAAAGTTGAGATTACATCACCACTGCCAATAATTAAAAGTAAATACGTATCATCTAAATACTTAAAAGATTCTACTAATTCCTCTGCACCTCTTTGCACATTTATACCTGCACCTTGAAATATGATTATCTTTTTTCCATAAGGAAGCTTTAACTCCTCTCTCGTTTTTATGGTTTGAAGTTTGGGATATTGCGGAATATTCCTCACAAAAATAAATGGCACCTGGTATTTATTTGTAAAATAATTGGCAATACTTTTATTTACAGTAATACATTTATTAAGTTTTGGTACAATCCACGATTCAATCCACTCCCAAATTTTCTTCTTAAATGAATTTTTTTGTAACTCAGGAACTTCGCAAAAAATCTCATGACTATCATAAATTAAAGGTATGTGTTTTATTTTTGATACTAAATAGTTAGGTAGTAAGGTATCAAGGTCGTTTGAAAATAAAACATCAGCCTTATTAAATAGCAAAACAAAAAATAACCGAATATTAAACCAAAAGTAAAAGACTGGGCCTTGTTCAAAAAGCAAAGACATGCGTTTACAAATGTAAGGTCTTTTCTCGAGTGGACTGGAATGCTTCAGTTTTCTCCCAACCAACAACACATCATAATCTAAATCTACAAATACCTGGCAAGTACGCGCAACACGTTGATCGGTTGCTAAATCATTAATTACAGAAACTATCACTCTTTTCTTTACCATTTAAAACTAGAATTCTAGAACCAAATTATTAATCAACTTATTTTCTTTAACAAATCCATAGCTAATTGATAAGGATTAACGTTTTGTTGTAATAATTGTTTTTCCATTTTTATCAACTCGGTTTTTACTTTTGAATTTGAGTAGAAGCGTTCAATTAGTTCATCATGAATAGTTTGGTGAAGCCATTGCACATTTTGAGACGTTCTCTTATGTTCAAAAAAACGATTATTTAACGTATGATGCTTGTATTTTTCTATCATATCGTACACTTCCTTAATACCAGTTTGCTCTGTACTCGAACACGTTAACACCTGAGGCTTCCATAAACTATCAGTTGGTGGAAATAGATGAAGTGCTCTTGCATATTCAGTTTTGGCATGTTTAGCTTTTTCAATATTTGAACCATCAGCCTTGGTAATAACCATACCATCAGCCATCTCCATTATTCCTCGTTTTATTCCTTGTAATTCATCGCCTGCACCCGCCAACATTAATAATAAAAAAAAGTCGGTAAGTTGATGAACTGCTGTTTCGCTTTGCCCTACTCCCACAGTTTCAACTATAATATAATCAAAACCTGCTGCTTCACAAATGATAATACTTTCTTTGGTTTTACGGGTAACACCTCCTAAACTTCCTGCACTAGGTGATGGACGAATAAAAGCTTTAGGATGAATCGATAGTTGCTCCATTCGAGTTTTATCTCCTAAAATACTTCCTTTACTTTTTTGTGAACTTGGATCAATAGCCAAAACAGCCAGCTTATGTCCCCGATTAACAACTTCTAGGCCAAAACTCTCAATAAAAGTACTTTTACCAACACCAGGAACACCAGTTATTCCCAAGCGAAATGAAGAAACGGAATGTTTTAATAACTGATTAATAATTTGTTGAGCTTGTTCCTGATGCTCAGGTTTTGTAGATTCGACTAAAGTTATTGCCCTGCCAACATATGTAATATTTGATGTTAAGATACCATCAACATATTCGTTTATTTGAAAAGATTTACTCATTTTTCACATAACAAAAATAGGGTTTAATTTTTGTTTACAAGGATAGATTTTATACAAATTTAATTACCTTTAATTTTAGAAAAGTTTAAATTTTTAAATGCGCACTTCTACTTTATTAGTTATCATCATTTTTTTAACTTTAGGTTGTAATAATTGGAAACATAGTACTAATTTCAGTTATCATGAACTAAATTATATAGAATTCGAAAAACAACTCAAACTAGACAGTAATTATCTATTAATTGACGTTCGTACCCCTAGAGAATACCTTAAAGGTCACATAAAGAATGCAATTAACATGAGTTATTTTCACTCATGGTTTACAGATAGCATTCAAAAACTTGATAAGAGCAAAACTATATATATGTATTGCCAAACACAACATAGAAGTCCATTAGCATCTAAAAAAATGAAAAAAATGGGTTTTAAAAAAATAGTTGATCTTCAAGGTGGATTTGTAAAGTGGGAGAAGAATCAATTAGCTATACAGAAGTAACGAAGTAATTTTAATAGTAGTACATATCTTTAGTACGCTTGTATAAAGGCAATATCCAACCAAATCGGAAACCTACTAAAATATCCATACGTTGTTTATTGTCAAACAAGCCGGTATCATAATTGTAGCCTCTTAAACTTTTTGTAAATGCTTCATAAAATTCAAAACCAGCATAGAAATTTACTAAGCGTGTATTTCCAAAATATTTATAGCCAATAAATTGACTTAATCCAAATCCGCCTGTAAGTCTATCATAGCCTTTTTTTAAGTCGCCATTTATAGCTGCAATTTTCTTATTTGTATCGTACAATTTTACTTTATGTTGAGTCCAACCTGCCCCTATAGTTACAAAAACACCCGAATTAGGATTATGTCCCAATTTATTAATTAAATACCCTGCATTCGCATAAAAATTCCAACCTCTTTCGGTAACTCGTAAATCAGCAGGATAACCTTCATTATCGGTGATATGTCCATCATCTGTTCTTAGATTAGATAACACATCTTCTTTAACATTAGAACCAAAAAAATAACTTCCCTCTACACCAAATAAAATATTGTGTTTGGTTTTCCACACAAAATTTGCTCCAGCATTTAAGTTTTCTCCAAATCGTTTTTGTAAATCGCCAAATGGAACTTGCCCTCCAAAATGAACGCCAACCATTAGTATACGAAAACTCGAATCTTTAACTGATTGTGCCTTTGCATATAAAACAGCTAATGAACAAATAAAAACGAATTGGTATTTAATTTTATGAAGCATAATATTTCATATTCAAAAAAAAAGCTGTCTTATATAACTACAGACAGCTCTTATACTCTTTATTATTTACCTATTACGCATTTACGCCTTTTAATACCTGAGCCATAGTTTTTCCGATTGCAGCCGGACTATCTACCACATGCAATCCACATTCACGCATAATAGCCATTTTAGCTTGAGCTGTATCATCATGTCCACCAACAATGGCACCTGCATGTCCCATTGTACGACCTTTTGGCGCTGTTTGCCCAGCAATAAATCCAACAACTGGTTTTTTATTACCATTAGCTTTAATCCAACGAGCAGCATCTGCTTCATAATTTCCACCAATTTCACCAATCATCACAATTGCATCGGTTTCAGGATCGTTCATTAATAATTCAACAGCATCGCGAGTAGGTGTTCCAATTATTGGATCACCACCAATACCAATTGCTGTACTTACGCCTAAGCCTGCTTTAGCTACTTGATCAGCTGCTTCATAAGTTAATGTTCCAGATTTAGAAACAATACCAACACGTCCTTTTTTAAATACAAATCCAGGCATAATACCTACTTTAGCCTCCTCGGCTGTAATTACACCTGGGCAGTTAGGACCTATTAAACGGCAATTTTTTCCTTTAATATATTCCTTAGCGGCAATCATATCTTTAACTGGAATGCCTTCTGTAATACAAATAATTACTTTAATTCCAGCGTCAGCCGCTTCCATTACAGCATCAGCAGCAAAAGCAGCTGGTACAAAAATTATAGAAGTATCAGCGCCTGCTTTATCTACAGCTTCTTTTACTGTATTAAAAACGGGTCTATCAAGATGTTTTGTTCCTCCTTTACCAGGCGTTACACCACCTACAACATTGGTACCATACTCTATCATTTGAGTAGCATGAAAAGTTCCTTCTCCGCCTGTAAACCCTTGAACGATTACTTTTGAATTTTTTCCGACTAATACGCCCATAATATTATTTTTTTAGTTACTGTTTATTTTTGATGCGCTAATTTACTGATAAAAATTTATTAAAATACTCTATTTGCCTTTAATTTTTATAAATAAACTCATTTTTTGTAATATTTTAAAGCCTCGGGCATAAATGCCTTTAAATTAGCTATACGAGTTGCATCACTTGGATGAGTACTTAATATTTCAGGAGGGGTAGCGCCTCCAACACTTGCCATTCTTTCCCAAAAACCAACTGCTACTTCTGGATTATATCCACCCATTGCTGCAAAAACTAAACCCATTTTATCGGCTTCGGTTTCATGGTTACGACTAAATTTAAGCATACCTAATTGCGAGCCAATACCAAATGATTGCATAAATAATTGTTGAGTTAATTGAGGCTTAGTTTGTAATGCTACGCCTAAGGCCATTCCACCTGTTTGTACTAACATAGCGTTACTCATACGTTCACTTCCATGACGTGCTACTGCGTGAGCTATTTCGTGTCCCATAACAATGGCAAGGCTGGCTTCATCTTTGGTAATTGGTAAAATACCTGTGTAAACTACCACTTTTCCACCTGGCATACACCAAGCGTTTACTTCATTACTCTGTACAACATTAAATGTCCATTGAAAGCCATTTAATTCGGAACTAAGACCTCTTTCGGAATAATATTTTTCAACTGCACCTTTAATCTTCATACCAATATTTCGTACCATTATTACATCTTTGTTATTATCAGGTAATGGTTTGTTTTCTAATAAAAATTTATCATACTCCGAAAAACTAAGTGACATCATTTCAGACTCTGGAACTAAGTTTAAAGAACGACGACCAGTAATTGCATTTTTTTGACAAGCTAAAAATAGTAACAAAGAACTACTTGTCAATATGAAGAACTTTTTCATGGAAGAACTTGATATAATATTTTTATTTTTAAATTAATATTGAACTTTTGGAATCATACCTCTAATACCCATATCTACCGGATTTTCATTTCCATTTTCAGGTTGATAATAACCATCTCCATTAGGATCGGTAAACTCAAAACTTTTATTAGTTGATAAAGAAACTGTTACCACTATATCACTTGTTTCGCTACCTGTAATGGTAAGCAGTTGATTTGCTCCAGCCATATCAGCAAACTGAGCAGTTACCACACAACTTCCTGCAGGAATTGGTGAATTAGTAAAATTAGGATTAACAACCGTTGTTGCCCCAGCTGGAGCTTGCCCATCTGCCCACCAAAAACCATAACCTGGTATCTCGGTACCAAACCCCCAATAGCCTTGTGGATGAATAGCACTAGGCCCACCTACACTTGAAGAAGGAACAATTTCGTGAGTACCTATCATATATTTAGTAACATAATTTCTAAAACCAACAAACGAAGCAACGGTTCCAGTACCAATATGATTGCCTGGTAAAGCATTAGCCTTATAAGGAATATCATAATTTTGATACGCCAACGACAAGCGTAACCATTTATAAGTACCAGGTGTAACCTGACTTAATGGTACAGCATAAAAAACTACATTTTCACGTACTACAACCGATTTACTAAATCTAATTGCATTTTGTCCAGCAATGGTTACTTCTTCTGCTCTATACAATACTTTACCTTTACCTAAACTATCAAAATCAGTAGGAGCTAATTCAATGTAATGTGAAGACATTAAATTAAATTTTGGAGAATAAGCACTATGACCAGATGGAATCGTAGATGGATTGCCAAAATTATCCAATCGAACCTGCGTAGAATCAAACTTGAATTTAAATATAAGATGTGGACCATTTCCTGTTTTATTCCAAACTGTGTCTGGAAAACCTTCTGTAGGTGTAGTTGGTGTAGTTTCTTCAGGCATTATTTCTTCATCCACTTTTTTCTTACATGAGAAAATAATGGATGCTAATAATAATAAAATTGTTATTTTTTTCATTTTATATTGTCGTTTAGATTATCGAATTTACAAATGCTTTCATTATTAACCAAATACCACAACTAATATTTAACTTTTTGGGCCACCACAATCATTTCTTCACCGATATTTAAAAATTCTAAAGTTTTATAAATGAGGTTATGAATTTTCATATACAACTTTAATTTCCACATTGGTTTTTGTGTAAACGAGTTAAAATATTGTTGTCTTTCAGAAGCCTTAATATTTTTATTAACCTCTTGTTGTGTTTGATGTTTGTTACCTTTTAAACGTTTTATAAAAGGCAAAATTGTGTACATGATAAATAGCTTGATTTCAAATGAAGATTTAATAGTTTTTACTTCATAGCCATTATTTTTAAGTAATTGAGTAATGGTTTTTTTACCAAAATAATTAACATGATCTATGCTCATCATTTTCCAATTATCTCTATGTTTCTTAGCAAAATAAGAATCAATTTGTGGAACTTGAATAACAATAAACCCATTTGGATTGGTAATTCGAGCACACTTTTTAATAACGTCATCTGCTTTATCAATATGTTCAAGAACATCCCACATGGTTATAATATCAAACTTTCGATCTTCACTCATTTTAAAGAAATCAATGTGCTCAACAGGTAGCTTTAAATCATGTTTTGAGTATAAAAAAGGTTGTTCTGAAATCTCAATTCCATATACCTCATAACCCAATGTTTTTCCGGTGAGCATAAAGTGTCCCCAACCAGCTCCTAAATCAAATAAAGAACCATTTGGTTTATATTTTTTAATAAGATTATAACGTAATTTATGACGTTCAAACTTCACGTAATTATTTCCATTTCTTACAGCTTCGGTTACTTTTTCATCTTTATAATTATCGTATTTTACTTGTTTACGAAAGTATGGAGGAATAAATGTAAATGAACACTTATTACACTCAAGTACCGTGTAATCATCTTTTTCGTATAATTTTCTAAAATCTGAAGGGGTTGAGTTATTGCAAACACAACAGTTTACATCCTCAAATATATTAGGTGCCATAAATTAAGGTTTGGTTTCTTGTTCGAAGATCAATTCGGTAATTGGTTTTGAGTCTCTAAAAAATGCTGTTCCACCCCAACTAAACATCTTTTTTTGATATACATAAGCATTTGTTTCAGTAACTACTACTCGTTGTAAAACGACTACTCCTGGTCCGGTTAAGGTTTCTTCGGTAACACCCAAAGGATACTTAGCCATTAACTCTTTTTGACGAGCATCAACATTACTTGCTGTAGCAACATCTGATTTTAAAAGTTTTTCAATTTCTATTAATTTATTTTTCACATACGAATCTCCAGGTTTATGTACTAATGCTTCTTCAAAAGCAGTTTTGGCGTCTTTATATTTTTTTTCATTTAACAATTTGTCACCTTTATCTTTAGCTAATTTGTATTTATCTTGCACTAAAGGTTGAGGGGTAGATTTAGCTTTATTTTCCGCATCAGCTTTTACCTTCGCTTCTCTTTCTGCTTTTTCCTTTGCTAGTCTTTCTGCCTCTTGCTTTGCTTTTGCTTCAGCATCCGCCTTGGATTTTGCTTCTTGCTCTGCTTTTTCTTTAGCTAGTCGTTCTGCTTCTGCCTTGGATTTTGCTTCTTGCTCTGCTTTTTCTTTTGCTAGTCGTTCTGCTTCTGCCTTGGATTTGGCCTCTTGTTCTGCTTTTTCTTTTGCTAAACGTTCTGCTTCTGCCTTAGTTTTGGCTTCTTGATCTGCTTTCGCCTTTGCTTCTTGTTCCGCTTTTTCTTTAGCTAAACGTTCTGCCTCTTGCTTTGCCTTTGCTTCAGCATCTGCTTTGGCTTTAGCTTCTTGTTCTGCTTTTTCTTTTGCTAATCGTTCTGCTTCTGCCTTGGCTTTGGCTTCTTGCTCTGCTTTTTCTTTTGCTAATCGTTCTGCTTCTGCCTTAGCTTCTTGCTCTGCTTTCGCCTTAGCTTCTTGCTCTGCTTTCGCCTTAGCTTCAGCCTCTGCTTTGGCTTTTGCTTCTGCTTCCGCTTTGGCCTTTGCCTCTGCCGCTGCTTTTTCAGCTTCTAATTTTTTATTTAAAGCTTCTTGATCTTTAATAATTACATCTATTTGAGCAAGTTGATCTTTAGGATATAATTCATTTGGTTTTAATGTCAAAGCTTGATTATAATTAGCCTTGGCGGTTGCCCAATCTTTTTTCTGAAATGCTTTATCAGCCGTTTTTATCGCATTTGAATAATTAGCCTCTAATTCCTTAGCCTTAGTTATGGCATCTAACTCAAGCTGTTTTAATTTTTGTAAAGCAGATAACATTTGGTTACTATACGCCTCGTCATAATCAAAGTTATCCTTAGTGGCATCATACGCTACTTTCACCAAAGGCTGGTTTAAAACCGAATAATCAATATTAGGAAGCGGTTCAAATAAACTTATTGATTCGATATTAAACCCTTTAAAATCACCTTGTTTTTTATCTTCAGGAACTCCACGAGTTGATACCGTAAATTTTTTAGTACAATGACCTGGTTTAGTAACAGTAACCAAGAAATCACCATTTGCTGGAATTTGGATTTTAAACGCCCCATCATCACCTGTCATAGTTTGTATTACTTGTTTCCCACCTTGCGTAACCGTTATAATCGCTCCTTGTAATTTTTTGCCGCTTTTTTCAATTCTACTTGAAAAAGGCAAAGTCCATTCTTGAGCAATTGAACTAATATGTAAAATAAATATTGAAATTATTAAAAGAAAATTCCGCATCATAACACAAATCCTTAGTTTTGTATAAGGACTTAAAGATAAGAAAAATTCACACTCGTATAATTAAAATTTATGCACAACACTTTACATTCACAATTTAGTTTTTGGGAAACTCAAACCTATTTTAACAATATAGATTTAGCTGTTATTGGTAGTGGAATAGTAGGTTTAAATGCTGCAATTCATTTTAAAAAGAAACATCCAAAAGCAAAAGTAGTTGTGCTAGAAAGAGGCATTTTACCAAACGGAGCAAGTACAAAAAATGCTGGCTTTGCCTGTTTTGGTAGTGTATCAGAGCTTCAGACTGATTTAGAAAAAAATAACGAAAATGATGTTTGGCATACTGTTGAAATGCGTATTAAAGGCCTAGAATTGCTTAGAAAAACCATAGGCGATAAACATCTCCATTTTCAGAGATTAGGAGGTTACGAACTATTTACTTCGAAACAATTATTTGAAAAAGCTTGTTCGAGTATTGATGATTTTAACAAAAAAATAAAAAGTTTAACAAAATCCAGTAATACCTATCAAGTTTCAAATAAACATATTAGTCGTTTTGGTTTTAAAAGCATAGAAGGCATCATTCTAAACCAAGAAGAAGGTCAATTAGATACTGGAAATATGATGCAATATTTATTACAATATGCGATGAGTCTTGGTGTTATTGTACTTAACAATATTTCAGTTTCAAAAATTAACGACCTAGGAAATAAAGTTATCTTAAATACAAATATTGGCTCTATTTACTCTAAGCTTGTAATTGTTGCTAATAACGGATTTGCAAAACAATTATTAAAACTTAAAGATGTAAAACCAGCAAGGGCACAAGTTTTGATAACAAAACCTGTAAAAAATTTAACTATAAAAGGAACTTTTCATTATGATGAGGGGTTTTATTATTTTAGAAATGTAGGCGATCGGATTTTATTGGGTGGTGGACGTAACTTAGATTTTGAGACTGAAACAACCCACGAGTTTGCATTTAATCATAAAATTCACCAACAGCTTGATAAACTTTTAAAAGATATGATTTTACCTCATTCTTCTTTTGAAATAGAACAGCGCTGGTGTGGCATTATGGGAGTTGGAAGCGAAAAAAAACCTATTATAGAAAAAATATCACCTCATGTTGTTTGTGCTGTTAGAATGGGTGGTATGGGAGTTGCTATTGGTTCGTTAGTTGGAAAATTAGCGATTGAAAAGTTAAAGAAAGTATAAATAATCAACTCCTTATTTAATCAATTTCATTATTGAAAATGATAGGCACCTGCAGAAATTGTTCCAGTTCTAGTAACACCAATAATATCAGGAATACAAATTGGATAACCCGAAACAGTTGGTATATTAACATCTCCGATGCCAATGGCTGCTGACCCTGATTTTATTTTAAAATTATAAGACGACGGATCTTCAAAATTAATACTTCCTGAAGTTACATTGGCATTAGCTGTAATTAAAGTTGTTGTTGGTATTGAACCATTAATATAGTTATTGTTAATTTTTACTGTATGATAACTTGGATAATCATAAATCTCTGTTTCAAATTCATTACCCCTAGAACCATCAATTATTGTATTGGCGATATAAAAACTATCAGGCCATGCATCAGTTCCATCATAATTACCTAAATAAAAAGAAGCTTGATCTGCCCTTCCTCCATCTTGATTATAATAATTAGCAAATGTATTGTGCAATAATGTACAATTACCTCCCAGTGTAATAGCGGCACAATATTCTTTACAATTTGCCACTACATTGTTTGCAGCCCAAATGTTATAAGCCTGTGTATATAAGCCCCATTTCGAACAATTTTTAATTATCGTATTTGTTAATTTTAAGTGAGTTGGTTGATTAGGATTCAGTAAAATACTAGCTTGAATACCTATAAAACTATTCTTAATAATGGCATAATTAATTTTGTTATCTGTACTTCCTTCATTAATCCAAATCCTATCCCATTGTCCAGGCATATCTAAGTAATCCTGCTCACGTCTATCACCTTGAAAAGTTACTTCATTACCATAAGTTCCATTTACCTGTAGGGTTCCATAACGATAAACCCACAAACCAGCATTTTGATGAAAATAAACTTTAACACCCGGATTAATAATTAATTTTTGTGTAGAATCTACTACTAACCATCCATAAATTACATGTGGTTTATCATCATCTGGTTGCCCTAGTGCTCCACCGCCCCACACCATTGTTGTATTTGTATTGGACGATAAAGTTGAATAAGGTAAATAACCATTTTTATATTGAATGGCTTGATTTGGAAAATGATAATGCGCATCTTGACCCCACGCCTCTAATGCCACACTTTGTTGATTTCCATTTACTTCTACAATTATTTTATCTTGAATTATTAATGGACTAAGAGCACTTGTGGGATTAACATTTACTTGAATAAATACATAAACACTATCATTTGCTAAAATTTCAACATCATTCACTTCTCTACCAGGTGTACCATCTACATTTAAAAAAAAAGGCGATGAAGAACCTCCTTCCAAACGAACGGATGAAAGCTTAATTTTTTGTTTGTTTTTGTTAATGATTCTAATATTTCGAGTGGCTGAACCTATGGTTGTAAAAACAGTATCAAACAAAACCGAATCTTGTGAGAATGAAACGGTTGCTGAAGAGTCTGTTAATAATTTATCTTTCTTACAGGAATTAAAACATATTGATAAACAAATGGTTACAAAAACAAAAGAAAAAAAACACCTCATAAAACAAATGTATGTGATTATAACGAAAAAGCACAAAAAATATTATCTTTTTACAAAAATTTACTTGTAGTTATAAGAAATTTACTATCTTTGCCTTCCAAAAAAATTGAACCTTACTAAATTAAGAATATAATGAAAGCAGAAATTCATCCAGAAAATTACAGATTGTGTGTATTTAAAGACATGTCTAATGGTTATTCATTTTTAACTAAATCTTGTGCTGAAACAAAAGATACGATTGTTCACGAAGACGGTAATGAGTACCCTTTAGTAAAATTAGATATTTCAATGACTTCTCACCCTTTTTATACTGGTAAGCAAGTATTAGTTGATACAGCGGGACGTATTGATAAATTCAAATCTCGTTACGCTAAAAAATAATTTCAACTTTATAATGATTATTTAAAATCCAAATACTAAAGTATTTGGATTTTTTTATTTGTAATTTTAAAGCGGAATGAAATTTGTTTTTTTATATACGGAGATAGCAGAATATTTCTTAGCCTGTTGTAAAGAACTAGCAAAACACGGTGAAGTGCATGTTATTAGATGGCCTGTTAATAAAGAAGCACCTTTTGAATTTAATACTCATCAAATTAAATTATACCAAAAAAACGATTATTCCTTCCAGCAACTACAATCTTTAATTAAAAACATTAATCCAAATATTATTATCTGCAGTGGCTGGGTAGATAAAGATTATTTAAAACTCACAAAGCCTTATTTTAAAAAAATTCCAACGGTAATGAGTTGCGATACCCATTGGAAAGGTAATTTAAAACAAAGATTAGCCACCATCATTAGTAGGTTTACTTTATTAAAAATCTTCTCGCACGCTTGGGTTCCTGGAAAAATACAACAACAATATGTTTTAAATTTAGGGTTTAAACTTCAAAACATTGAAACAGGATTTTACAGTTGCGACCTAACTCATTTTGAGAATATTTTTCAAAAGCAAAAAGCTCTTAAAGAAAAAGAATTCCCTAAACGATTTCTTTATGTTGGTCGTTACTATGATTTTAAAGGTGTTAACGAATTGTGGCAAGCTTTTATTCAACTCCAAGAAGAACAAAAAAATGATTGGGAACTATGGTGCTTAGGCGTTGGCGACATGACACCGATTGAACATCCAAAGATCAAACATTTTGGATTTATCCAACCAAAAGATTTATCTAATTACACTTCACAAACAGGAGTATTTATCCTCCCAAGCCGTTTTGAGCCATGGGGTGTAGTAGTGCATGAGTTTACAGCTTCTGGTTTCCCTATCATATTAAGTAGTGCTGTAGGCGCAAAAGAAGCCTTCTTACAACAGGGAAAAAATGGTTTTGAGTTTGAAGCTCGAAATGTTACTTCCTTAAAAAATGCCATGAAAAAAATGATTGATTTGTCTAATGAGCAATTAATTCAAATGGGAAAACATTCACATCAATTAGCTCAACAAATTTCTCCAATCACTTGGGCTAATTCCATTTTAAAAATACTAGCAGATAAATAAACCTTATTTTAAGTTTATGATTGGAAGTACTATACTAGAGGCGTTATTAGCATCGTGATATAGTTTAATTTCTGCTTTTATAAAATCTTTATCATCGCAATGATAAATATCTATAAATTGTTGTGGGTTTCTATCTGCTAAAGGAAACCAAGAACTCTGCACCTGAATCATGATTCTATGGCCTTTTTTAAAAGTGTGTGCCACATCTGGTAATTCATATTTAACTGTTGTAACTTCATTAGGAATAAAAGCTTCGGGTTTTTCAAAACTATTTCTAAAACGCCCTCTCATAATTTCGGCACGTACTAACATCTCATAAGCATCCATTATATAGCCTTTACCATCGCCAATAATTGTGGAGTCGTATGTGAATCCATCTGGAAACACATCAATCAATTTCACTACAAAATCAGCATCTGTGGTAGAAATAGCTACCTTTAAATCGGCTATAACAGTTCCTGCTAGTGTAATATCTTCTTTTAACACATCTGTTTTAAATGTAATAACATCGGGTCTTCTACTCGCAAAGCGTTGGTCGTCGGTCATGTATTCTCTCGTTCGATGATCTAAAACATCTTCGGTATAAGGCACAGGCATTGCAGGGTCACTTACATAAGATGTAAAAGCATTGGCAGTTATAGGTTTATCAAAAGTTAAACTTCCGTTTTCTTTAAAGTAAATAGGTGTTGGTCTCATATTTTTAGGAGGCCACTCACTCATGTTTTTCCATTTATTTTCGCCTGTAAAAAATATGGTAGCTTCTGCTAAATGATTAATTTGATTTTTTCCTTTTAAATAATAATTAAAAAAAGGTAATTCAATACTATCTTGATAATATAAAGATGTTTTACTTTCAAAACGAACATTCCCTAAATAACTTCCTTCACTTCTTGTCCAAGCACCATGAAACCAAGGTCCCATTACAATTTTATTATTCGTTTGAGGGCTTTGTTTTTCTATAGCTTCATAAGTACGCCAAGCACCAAAACAATCTTCGGCATCAAACAAGCCACCTACCACTAATACGGCAGGCTTTATATTTTTACAAGCCACTCGAGCATTTCGTGCTTTCCACCATTCATCATAATTAGGATGCTGCATAATTTCATTCCAAAATTGAATGCTATCGCCTAATTTTTTGGTAAGATTTTTTATAGCGCCTGCTTCTAAAAAATATTTATAACGATCTTTCGTATAAAACTCAAATTCCTTAGGCTCTAACGTAGTTGGTTTAGGACGAGGCTGTCCGAAATTAGAATAAAAAGCAAAGGCATCACCAAACATAAACGCACCATTGTGATGAAAATCATCGCCCATAAACCAATCGGTAACTGGAGCTTGAGGGCTAACTGCTTTGATAGCAGGATGTGCGCTCACGGCAGCCATTGTTGCATAAAAACCTGGATAAGAAATACCAAATACACCTACATTACCATTATTATTTGGCACATTTTTCACTAGCCAATCCACAGCATCGTAGGTATCACTCGCTTCATCAATATCTTGTTTTGTTTTTTTATTAAAATTAAAGGGGCGAACATCCATAAATGTTCCTTCGCTCATCCAACGTCCGCGTACATCTTGAATAACCATAATATACCCCTCTAATAAATATTTTGACCAATGTGTTTTATACAATCGGGTTGAAAATTCGTTTTCACCATAAGGAGCACAGGAATAAGGTGTACGCATTAGTAAAATGGGATGTTTTTCAGAATTATTTTTAGGTGCATACACCGTCGTAAATAATTTTATGCCATCACGCATTTTTATTTGGTATTCCTTTTTAGTATAATGTTCTATAACCCATTGCTTATCTACTGATTGAGCAAATGAAAAATATGTAGAAGCCAAAAGGAGAAGAAAAAAGTACTTATTCATGAAAAATATTTTTATGCAATATAAATAATAATTATATTTATCTAAAGATATAAAACTATGAAAAAAATAATCTTATTACTATTTACATTCATTACTATTTCTGTATTTGGACAAACCAATGCAGATGACCTAATTGGCACCTATATGACAGACAAAAATGAAGGTATGGTTGTCATCTCTAAAAAAAATGAAAAATATTACGGTACGCTTACTTGGACAAAAACTCCTGGAAAATTAGATGCCAATAATCCAGACCCCAAACAACAAACAGAAAAACTAGCTGGAAAAGAAATTTTAAAAGATTTTGTTTTTAATGGAAAAGACACATGGCATGATGGTACAATTTATGATCCTAAAAATGGAAAAACATACAATTGCAAAATAACTCGCGACGAAAAAGGCAACTTAAATGTTAGAGGTTACATTGGTGTGTCTATGCTAGGTAGAACCACTTTTTGGGTAAAAGTGAAATAGAAAGGCGAAACATCTAACTAATACTCCAATAATTTTTGGAAAGCTTGTTCAACCTTATCAGCATTTGGCAGCATTGTTTTTTCTAAAGTAGAGTTAAGCGGTATGGCTGGCATATTTTCGGCACCAATAACTTTAACAGGTGCATCAAGGTTTTTAAAACAGTTTTCGGAAATACGTGCGGCAATACTTTGCGCAAAACCATTATGTACTGGTTCTTCGGTTAATACAAGGCATTTACCATGTTTTTGCACACTTTCAAAAATTAACGCTTCATCAATTGGAGCCAAAGTTCTTAAATCAATAATTTCAACTTGTCCTGTAAATTTCTTAGCTGCCGATTTAGCCCAATACACACCCATTCCATACGTAATTACAGTCATGGAATTTCCTTTATTTATATAATCCTCTTCGGCATTTATCACTACTCTACCCTTTCCAAATGGTATCACATAATCCTCATCTGGCTCAGTTGTTTTAGCATCTTCGGTTCCTTTTATTTTACTCCAGTACAAGCCTTTATGCTCTAACATCACTACTGGGTTAGGATCATAAAATGCGGCTTTCATTAATCCTTTTAAATCGGCACCCGTACTTGGATATGCAATTTTAATTCCTTTAATATTCGCTAACACGCTTTCTACCGAACTTGAATGGTAAGGACCTCCACTACCATACGCACCAATAGGAACACGAATAACACAACTCACAGGCCATTTACCATTACTTAAATAACATGAACGACTAACCTCAGTAAATAACTGATTTAATCCTGGCCAAATATAATCGGCAAACTGAACCTCAACTATTGGTTTTAATCCCACAGCACTCATACCTACTGTACTACCAATAATAAAGGATTCTTGAATTGGTGTATTAAATACTCTATTATCGCCAAAAGTTTGGGCTAAGGTTGCTGCCTCTCTAAATACACCTCCCAAACGTCGTCCTACATCTTGTCCGTATAATAAAGCCTCTGGATGATTTTCCATAATCTCACGAATAGCAAACAAGGCGCTATCTACCATAACGGTTTTTTCTTTTCCATTTGGTGAACGTTCTCCTTTTTCTTCAGTAATTGGTGTGGGCGCAAAATCATGCAACAATAAATCTTCGGGGCGTGGATCTTCTTCTAATAAAGCTCTTTGATATTCAGCCTCTACAAACTGTTGAGCCTGTTCTTCAATATTTTTTAACTCGGATGCCTCTACTCCATTAATAATAAGTTGGTTTCTTAAGCGAGGTAATGGATCTCTTTTTGCAGCTTCTTCTAAATCATCTCTATACCATTCCTTACGAACACCTGATGTGTGGTGGTTTAATAACGGCACTTTGGCATGAACCAACATGGGTCTTCGTTCTTTACGAATGATACCTATACATTCATGAATGGTTTTATAGGATAGAATAAAATCAGTACCATCAATCGTACGCGTTTCTAATCCTTTAAATCCTTTTGCATAATCGCTTATATCTTGCGAACGAATTTCTTTTGCATGTGCCGAAATATCCCATTCGTTATCTTGTACTAAATATAGGATAGGCAATTTTTTTAACACAGCCATCTGAAATGCCTCTGCTACCTCGCCTTCTGTACAACTAGCATCTCCTAACGAACATACTGATATTGGATTTAATCCATTAAAATCTTTTTGTAAATTATTGAGTTCTAAATATTGTAACCCCATGGCCACGCCAGTAGTAGGAATAGCTTGCATACCCGTAGCACTACTTTGATGCGGAATTTTGGGCATATCATCTCTTCTTAAACTTGGATGAGAATAATAGGTTCTTCCACCCGAAAACGGATCGTTTCGTTTAGCTAAAAGTTGCAACATGAGTTCAAATGGTGTCATGCCAATAGCTAACAAAATACTATCATCACGGTAATAAGGACTCACAAAATCTTGTGGCAATAATTGTAAGCCCAATGCAATTTGAATTGCCTCATGCCCGCGCGAGGTTGCATGTACATATTTAGCCGTAATTTCTTTGTTTGCTTCATAAAGCTCAGCCATGCTTTTGGCTGTACACATTAAGGTGTAAGCTTTTTTAAGAGTTTCAACAGATACTTTTTCTTTCACGCTTGTAGGGTCTAATATAGTAGTGGCCATATTGTAAATTAAAGTTCAAACTATTAGGATAAATATAGTAATTAAAGTTGATTAAACATCAAAAATAAGCCTTAAAAATACCTAGTTGGTCTAATTGTTTGTTTGATATAGGTCAAAAAAAAATAATTATTTTTCTAAGGCCTCTTTTACAAGTTGATTGGCGAGTTTTGGGTCTGCCTTTCCTTTTCCTAGTTTCATCACTTCGCCTACAAATAAGCCCAGTAAAGCTGTTTTCCCGTTTTTGTATTCTGTAATTTTTTCAGGATATTTTGCCAAAGCTTGATTTACTAATTCTTGTAAAGCACCCGTATCTTTACTTTGTATGATGTCTAATTTTTGTGCAATATCCAATGGTTTTTCATTGGGTTGTAGTAATAATTGCGGAAATAATTTATGCGTAGCCGAAGCGTTACTTATTTTATCTTCATCAATTAAGGCAATAATTTCAGCAATAGTTTTCGGTTTTATTTGAAATTGCTCAATAGTTATGGCGTTTTCATTTAAAAAAGATTTTACACTTCCCATTACCCAATTAGCCGCCGCTTTGTAATTTTTAGTATGTTCGGTTAGTTCATTAAAATATAGTGCTATCCCTTTGGTATCTGTTAAGTTAGTGGCATCATAATCAGACAAAGCGTAGTCATTTACAAATTTTTTATACAAGTCATTAGGCAATGCTGGCATGTGTTTTTTAACCTCGGCAATATAATCTTGCGTTACATAAACAGGTTGTAAATCTGGTTCTGGGAAATAGCGATAATCATTAGCATTTTCTTTACTTCTTAATGCAAATGTAGTTCCGTTAGTTGCATCAAAACTACGAGTTTCGCCTTCTACTTTTCCGCCCAATTCTATTAAATCTATTTGGCGTTTTATTTCAAAATCAATCGCACGTTGCACATTTCTAAAAGAGTTCATGTTTTTAACCTCCACTTTCTTTCCATACACTTTAGCATCTTTAAGCATCACCGAAATATTAGCATCGCAACGCAAAGAGCCTTCTTCCATATTACCATCACAAATATCCAAGTAACGAACTAATTTTCTAATTTCAGTAAGATAAGCGTAAGCATCTTCGCCACCTGTAAAATCGGGTTCGGTAACAATTTCTAATAATGGAGTGCCTGCACGATTCAAATCAATTAAGGAATCAAAAGGATCTATATCGTGTGTACTCTTTCCTGCATCTTCCTCCATGTGAATACGAGTAAGATTAATGCGTTTTTCTTGACCATCTTTTAATTTAATATCTACATATCCGCCCGTACAAATAGGTGTTTTGTCTTGCGTTATTTGGTAGCCTTTAGGTAAATCGGCATAAAAATAATTTTTACGAGCAAATTGATTTTCTTCTCTAATATCTGCATGTGTAGCTACACCCAACTTAATGGCAAACTCAATGGCACGTTTATTTACTTTAGGCAAAGTACCTGGATGCCCAAGTGTAATCACACTCACATTAGAATTGGGCATTGCTCCATATTCGGCAACATCATTACTATACATTTTGGTTTTAGTTAGTAACTGAATGTGACACTCTAAACCAATTACCGCTTTATATTTATCGTAAACAGACATCTTAATTTCGAAGTTAAAAAATGAACAGCAATCTTTAATTTTAAAGGGTAAAGATACTGAATTTATAAAGAAAAAAGAGTATCAACTAATTATTTATTCAGGCAATTTGCTTTGCTTTTAGGCATTAAAATCTTGACACGCGTTTATGGCAATATGGGGTTCCTCCACCTTTTTCATAATACTGCTGATGATAATCTTCAGCTGGCCAAAACTTTTCGACTGGGCGCAATTTAGTTGCTATTTTGTTGCCTTTTGTTTCAAGTTGATTAATTAATTTTTCAGCCGTTTCTTTTTGAGCCGCATCAAAATAAAATATCTCCGATAGGTATTGCGGTCCTATATCATTCCCCTGCCCATTCGTTTGTGTTGGATCATGTATCTCAAAAAATAATTTGGCTAACTCTTCATAAGTAGTTTGAATTGGATCAAAAACAATTTCCATTGCTTCAACATGACCAGTTGTGTGGCTACACACCTCTTTATAAGTTGGATTATCTTTTGTACCTCCAATATATCCAACCTGAGTTTTAATAACACCTTTTGCGTGTTGAAAGTAATATTCTACACCCCAAAAACAACCTCCTGCAAAAATTGCTTTCTGTGTAGTAACCGTACTATTTTGCTCAGGAACAAATTTCATAGAAATTGAATTTACACAATGGCGTGTATCTTTATTCGTAAATCCTTCTCCGTAAAATACATGCCCCAAATGTCCGCCACACTTGGCACAAACAATTTCCGTTCTTCTACCATCTGCATCAGGTAATTTTTTCACAGCATCTTTAATTTCATCATCAAAACTTGGCCAACCGCATCCTGAATGAAACTTAGAGGATGACTGATACAGTGGGTTATCACATTGCTTGCAAATATATGTACCCTTTTCAAAGTCATCTGTATATTCTCCAGTAAAAGGCCGTTCTGTTCCTTTATCTAATATGACATGTTTTTCATTTTCAGTTAATGGATTAAGTTTCATAGCAGTTGATGATTTAATTGAATGATTAGATTGATTATTGGAATTTTGACATTGAGTGGTGTATGCTAAAGTAAATAATGACAATCCTGCCATTAGCATTTTACTATATTTTGAAAACAAGTTTAACATACACTCCATTTAATATTTTAAAATTACATATTTCAATTAAATTATTCATCTGCAATTCTATTATGTATTAACAATTATTAATTTTTTTATTCAGCTACACACTTAATTCCAGATTATGCATTAGCAATTCTATTACGAGCTAAAATCCCTGCAAAATATGTAGCTTCGCAACTTTTTCTCTTTCACCGTAGCAGTGGCTATGCTTCTTTCGTAAAAGTTCATATTTTATAGGGCTTTTAACTCTCACTACTAATTTCTAACGCACAATCTGGGTTAATTATTACATCGTTTTAACAGATTTTATATCCTAATTTTTTATAAGCATTATTTTTTAATGTAACTTAAAGGTGTGGTAAAATTTAGGATATTAATATTATGTTGTAGCTTAATGTTTTGTTTAGACATACGAACACAAACAGTATCTGATAGTGTTCCAAATTTTAATACCGACTCTTTAATTTCATTTTCAAAACAGTTTATTGGCACTAAATATCGCTATGCAACATGCAACCCAAAACTTGGTTTCGATTGCTCTGGTTTTGTATATTATGTTTACTCCCAATTTGGCATTAAAGTTCCACGTTCATCCTACGACTTTAATAGATTTGGTGTAAAAATTCCCCGCGATTCGTGCAAATCAGGAGATGTTATCGTATTTACAGGCACTAACGCTGCAAATAGAGCGCCTGGACATGTAGGTATTATCATTTCGAATATTAATAATGAAATACGCTTTATTCATAGTTCGTCTAATAAAAAACACTCAGGAGTAAAAATTTCTTCGTTTAAAGAGTCTCCGTACTATGAGAAAAGATTCTTAAAAATTGTACGAATTCCGCACTAATACCTATCATTAACCCGATTCTGGACAATGAGCGTTCCTGTTTCGGGATAATACTTAATGGGATTGAGGTGAATATTTTTGCCATAATAGAACTTTAAATTGTAGGGCGGAAATAGCACTAAATAGTCGTATTTATAAATAGCATTGGCGTCAAAGTTATCTCTTAAGACAACATCTGTATTAAGAATTTCGGCACTAAATGGATATTTAAAATGTTCTGTCATTTGATAATAATTCCGATACACTCCAAATATTTCGCCATTTAAGCCAACCTGTTTAGCGCCTATGGATTGTAGGTCGGTTAAACACTGCTTAGAATTTTCTTGATGATAATAATCGAATGTTTTAGAAAAATTGGTACAGGATATAAAATGAAAAGCGCTCTCAATAAATACAATATAACATATAAGGTGGTGTGCTTTTTTAGGAAGTTTAAGGCTAGTCATAAATCCAATAATAATTAAACCTATTAAAGGATAAAACATAAGGGTTGTACGATAAGTTGGATATAGCACCTGTAAGCACCATTTATTAAACACGCATAAAAACATCATTATTAAAAATAAGATGGATGAATAAGTGTAGCATTTATTTTGATGTTTTCTATATTTATAAATGCCATAAACCGACATGATTACTAAAGCACTAAATAATAAATAAGCTAAACCATTTATTGTAGTGTTATTGAGTTGATATTGCCCATACATATATGTATCAATATAACCAAAGAAGATTGAATTGATTAATTCCTGTCCGCCATACTCGCCAATATCGTTAGAACATAAAGTAATAAATTTTAAAGCCTTTAAAACCAAAACAATAATGCCTAAAGTGAAAATAATTTCAATATAAAATATGGCTTGCTTTAAGCATTGAGGAAATATTTTTATATACCTTAATGGAAAATAAATGAAGCAAAATGCGGTAAAAAAATAAAAGAAATTAAAATTGGCAATAGCCGATACGCCTGCCATGAGCAAAGAGAGCAAGCCTAAACGCTTATCTTGAAATTTAAAATACAACATTAATAACAATAAACTTAATGACTGAAAAGTAAGACCAGCCGCATAGCCTCGAGCTAAGGAAAGATAATCAACTAAATAAGGATTTAATAATAAAATACTAAAGGCAACTAATTTTGTAGGTAAATCTTGTAAGGATTTTAACCATATATAAATAACCGTTAAGAAAACGCCAGAACACAATACCGTAAACCACCTCAACTGACTTGCTTTTTCAAAGCCAAGCAAAACAGCCGTTTTAATAGCTAAAAAATTAAACCAATGCGTGTTACCCGTACACAAAGTTTCTACATACCAAAAATGTTTTACATTATAAAAAGAATAGGCTTCATCGTGTGTTATTACTAAAGTGATGGCTCTAATGATAATATAAGCCATTACTACATACACTAAAAAAAAGCATAGCAGATTATTTATAAAACGAGATTTAATAGTTTGCACATATAAATATAAAAAAAAGACTTCTTGTTGGAGAAGTCTTTTTAAAGTAACGTGTAAAAATTTATTGTGCTTTTAATACATCTACATCAAATATTAACCAAGAATTTGGCGGAATGGTTGGAGGCATCCCATTAACACCATAGCCTAAATTAGGAGGGATAATTAATTTTATTTTTCCACCTTGTTTAACTAAAGCGATACCTTCTTCCATTCCTGGAATTAAACGAGGACTCACACCTAATTCAAGAGGAATAGGTTGTCCGCTATCGTATGATGACCAAAATTTTGTACCATCTAATAAATAACCTGTGCAATGAACAGGAATTTTATCGCCTGTTTTTAATTCAGGTCCATCACCAGCATTTTCAATAATATATTTTAAGCCACTTGCTGTAACTTGCGTATTAGCAAATTTTTCATTTAGAAGTTTATCGGTTTTTTCTTGAGTAGCTTTTTCTTGAGCAGCTTTTTTAGCAGCAAAATTTGCCTTTTCAGTTTCAAAGGTTTTAGCAGCATCATACGCTTCAGCCTCTTTTCCTTTTCTTAAAACAATTACATGCAAAATCGTTTGATCTATATTTGGTAAGTCATTTTGTCCTCTAGGCGTTGCTATTATTGAATCTACCACTTCAATTCCTTTAATTACATTACCAAAGATAGCGTAGCTATAAGGTAATGGATAATCTTTATGCATTATAAAAAACTGACTTCCATTTGTATTTGGTCCACGATTAGCCATGGCTAAAATACCACGTTTGTAGCCTTGTTTAGCAATTTCATTTTCCTTGTCAAATTCATCTTCAAATGAATAACCAGGGTCGCCAGAGCCATTACCATTTGGGCAACCACCCTGAATCATAAAACCTGGAATGATACGATGAAATTTTAAACTATCGTAATATGGCTTACCATCGGCTTTAGCCTTGTTTTTAATTTTACCTTCGGCTAAGCCAATAAAATTAGCCACTGTCATAGGTGCTAACTGAGGATAAAACTCAACATATATATTTCCACGATTTGTCTCAAATTTAGCATACAAGCCATCTCTTTGTTGAGCTAAAAATTCTTTGTCCTCCTTACTTATTTTAGCAGGCTTTGATTTTTTTTGTGCTTGAATGGTAAAGCTTATTAATGATAAGCTAGCAATAAAAACAAATAATTTTTTCATTAAATTGTATTTTAATTTTTAATTAACTTTTATTAATTCTACTTCAAAAACTAAATCGCTTTTTGGAGGAATAACGCCTGGATAACCTCTTTCTCCATAAGCTAAATGATAAGGAATGTAAAAAACAGCTTTCCCATTTGGTTTCATTAATTGTAAGCCTTCTGTCCAACCTGGGATAACTTGATTTAAACCAAAGGAAATTGGATTACCTCCAAAATTTCCATCAAATTGTTCACCATTTGTAAAAGTACCTCTGTAAAATACGGTAACATTATCACTCGCTTTAGGCGAATTACCGTTACCTTCTTTCTCTATAATATATTTTAAACCAGAAGCAGTGCTTTTACCATTTTCAAATTTTTTTAGTGCAACTGCATTTGCCTGTATTCGTGCTTCTTCTTCGGCTTTTGCTCTTGCTTCGGCTTTTGCACCAGCATTAGCTTTTTCTGTTTCAAATACTTTAGCTGCATCAAAATCTTCGGCCTCTTTTCCTTTTCTTAAAATAACTAACTTATTAATAGTATCATTACCTACGATTTTATCTACTACATCTTGTCCTTCTATCACATGGCCAAATACTGTATGTTTACCATCTAACCATTCAGTTTTTACGTGAGTTATAAAAAACTGAGAACCATTTGTTCCAGGACCGGCATTAGCCATGCTTAAAATACCAGGCCCTGTATGTTTTAAACTATTATCAAATTCATCAGCAAATTTATACCCTGGGTCTCCAGTTCCAGTTCCTAATGGACAACCACCTTGAATCATAAAATTAGGAATTACACGGTGAAATTTTAAACCATCATAATATGGTACACCATCGGCTTTGGCTTTGTTTTTAATTTTACCTTCTGCTAAACCAATAAAATTGGCAACCGTCATGGGTGTTTTTTGATGTTCTAATACTAAATAAATATCGCCTTTTGATGTTTCAAATTTGGCATAAATACCATCGGCTTGTTTGCTTAAAAATTCTGTGCTCATTTTTTCTATCAATAATATCTTTTATTTACTGTGCAGCAGGTGCTGGTTTAAAATCAATTAATTCTACATCAAATACTACAGTAGAAAATGGAGGTATTTTATCTCCAGCACCTCTAGCTCCCCAACCTAAACTTGATGGAATAATTAATTTTGCTTTGCTACCTTTAGTCATTAATTGTAAGCCTTCCGTCCAACCTGGTATTACTTGTGTTAGAGAAAATGTTGCAGGCTCACCTCTTTGTACAGAGCTGTCAAAAGGCTCGGTACCATTTAATACTGTTCCTGTATAATGTACGGTTACTTCATCTGTCATTCCAGGATGCGCTGTTCCTTTTCCTTTTTGAGTCTCAATAAATATTAATCCGCTAGCAGTAGGAGTTACCGTAATATTATTTGCTTTAAGATATGCTTCTAATTCTACGCCTTCGTTTTTTTCGCGATTAGCCATCTCTTCTTCCTGTTTCTTTTGATTTGCGTCTAACTCTTTTTTAGTTATAATGTCTAATAAAGTTACAGTAATTTGAAGTTTATCTCCTGGTTTTACAAAAGGTGGTAAAGCCTCCATACGATTAGTACGCAAAAAGAAAGAATCTGCACTAATAATAAAAGCAGCGCTATCTTTTTTACTCATTAAAGTAAGAGCATCTTCTAAACTTCCACTAAATGATGATTTTGGCAATACGTATCTTACAATACCAGTACCATCTTGAGATTGCAAACGTGAATCAAACAATACTGAATCTTTTGGTGTACCCTTTAAAGTATATACAATTCGCATGCTAATACCATCTCCAATTTGTGCATTTTGACCAGTTGAATCAGTAAAAAACTGATAATATAAGCCATTATCTGCCTTGGTAAATCCATCGTATTCCGATTTGTTACATGAAAAAAGTCCTAACATAAGAGTAGAACCTAATAGTAAATTTAATTTAGTCATTTTGTTTTATTGTATATCTGTTATTTTTAAGTTATAAAGTATTGGTGTGTATGGTTGTACTGAACCATTACTACTCCCGTGTTCACCAAAAGCCATCCGCGAAGGTAATATTATTTTTGCATTTTCACCTTTTTTTAAGAAAGCAATAACAATATTTAACCCTTGTATAAGTTGGTCGGGGGTACCATAAATAAACTCCATTTTTTGTGGCTGTTTATCGAGTGGCCTTCCATCTAAAAAGAACCCTTGAAATTCTATTGATACTTTATTACCTTTAATTATTGGCGCATTATTAGTTATTGTTTTTTCAAGTATATAAATCCCATTTGCATCAGCCTTTACATTTGGATAATTATTAGTTAAATAACTATCTATTCGTTGCAATTCTTGTAGTTCGGTATCTTCACGTTCTACACTTTCAGCGGTTTGTTGCATAGCCTGATATTCAGCAACTGAAATTATTTGTGAAAGTTTTACATCAACTTTTGTTAAAGTATCATGTATACAAAAGTTAGGAACAATTGTGTCAAAAAATACTTTAAAGAATGTTTTAGTTGGCATCATAAAACTAACACTATCCCCTTCAACCATATTTTTGAAATAAGCTAGACAGCTAGCTTTTAATTCTGTATTATTTAATTGAACATACAAGCCATTGGGAGAATCGTGCCCTGTATCCCAAAAAACAGAATCGTTTTGAGTGCGCATAACGGCATCTAATACTACTACATGATCGTTAGTTGGATTTTCAGAGCCATCACCAATGGCAATAAGTTTATAATAAAACCCATTAGCATGTATGCTATAACCATCTTTAAATTGATTTTTTTGTTTGCATGCATAAGATAAAAATATCATTATAAAAAGAATAAAAATCTTCTTATACATTCTAATAGTATGGTAATTGTATTTTATCAAACTATTAAAATTAATGTTTTACCGAAAGAATTTCAACTTCATAAAGTATAGGCGATTGAGGAGGGATTTTTTTTGAGTCGCCAAGTAACCCATGGGCTAATTGTGATGGGATTAAAATAAATGCCTTATCTCCATCTTTTAAGTATAACATTGCTTTATGTAAGCCACTTTCAATATCTTCCATACCTACTTTAAACTCTTTTGGGCCATCTTTTTGGGAAGAATAACATACAGTGCCATCTAATAAAGACACTTTATAATTCATTTTTACAATATCATCTGTTTTTATCGAATCGCCTTTTACAGATGGTTTATAAACGTAATAACGAATGCCTTCTGATGTTTTCACAAATGGCATTTGATGTGATTTTTGAAAATAATCCATCTCGTCACTTTCTTTTATCACCACTTTTTTATTGGCCTCTATAAACTGTTTTTTTACTTTGGTTTCATTAAAAACTTTTTGTTCGGGCTTTGTAGAAGATTGGCATGCCAGCATGTTTAAACAAACTAACACCACAATGACACGAAAAAACACAATAGATTTATTTAGATTTATCATCGGTTAATTTGTCCACTTCTTTTTTTACTTCTTGAATGTGTTCGTTAATGGTTTGCGTAATTCCCCCTGTATTTTTCATTACATCGCGCTGCACACCATCGGCGGCATCTTTAAACTCTCTAATGCCCTTACCAAGCGCACGAGCAATATTTGGAACACCTTTGCCACCAAATAATAAAAGTATAACAATGAGAATAAGAATTACCTCGCTACCACCAAGATTTAAGAATAAAACAAAAAGTGCATTCATGTTACAAACATACAAAATATGTTAGTAATAATTGTAGCCCTTCGTATTTGTCAAAATTAATTTTAGGATTTATTTCAATAAGCCCTTTCAATATGTATCTTTGAACGCGTTAAATTATACCACTTGAAATCCAATATACAACAAAAAGTATCCATAAAAAATCGAAGAGCGAGCTTTGATTATAGCTTTATTGAAAAATATATTGCGGGTATTGTATTAGTTGGCACCGAGATAAAAGCCATCCGCGAAGGAAAAGCCTCTTTAGTAGATAGCTATTGTTTTTTTAAAAACGACGAATTATTTATTAAAAATTTGAATATTAGTCATTATACCGAAGGGAACGTATATAACCACGAGCCAACCAGAGAACGAAAATTATTATTAAACAGACAAGAATTAATAAAAATTAAGAAAAAACTGACTGATAAAGGCATAACAATTGTACCAACCTTGTTGTTTACTTCGGATAGTGGCTATGCCAAACTAGAAATAGCCTTAGCAAAAGGTAAAAAACTATATGATAAAAGAGAAGATTTGAAAACCAAGGACTTAAATAGAGAAATGAATCGTAAATTCAAGTAATTTTTTGTTAATTTTAATTCCATTAAACCCATAAACTATGAACAAAATATTTTTTCTAGCGGCAATTTTAAGTTTGAGTTGTAGTTCTTGTAAATCAAAAAAAGAAACTACCACAACATCAGCTACTAATAATAATAGTAATAGCACTACTACAAGTGCTCCGAGCGAAAAACCACTCACCTATCGTTTAGTGGTTTCATTTATTAGTAAAGGTGGTGGTCCAGACCACCAAAAATTGGAAGCCTTTTTAAATTTTGTGAAGTCGCATCCTAAGAATCCTGTTTATGAAACATTCCTTTGGGGAAGAGAAGGAGAATCAGACATGTGTTTTCAACTTACTGAATTTAAAACAGATAAGGAAAAATCAGACTTTGTAAACGAAATAAAAAAGATTTCAGGTGGAAGCGATATGATGCTAATAAATGAAAATACAGAATATAAGAAGAAAGGAAAATAATGCAGTATTTTATGAATTTTAGAGATGATAAGTCTTTAAAATTTATCAACAAATAGTTTAAAATTTATCGTCAAATTATAAAAATCGAGCCAAAAATGGCTCGATTTTTTCGTATTTTTGCAGTCTATTAAATTATAAACCTAATTTTAAAAATATGAACGAAATTGGATTAAAAGCACAAGATGCTTCAGTTGCACAATTAGGCCTTGCACATGTAGAAATGGCTTATTGGAATTTGAATCCTTCTGAACTTGTAGAAGAAACTATAATGAGAGGGCAAGGAACTTTAACAGATGTTGGGGCATTGGCTGTTGATACTGGAGAATTTACCGGACGTTCACCAAAAGATAAATTTGTAGTGTATGACGAAAACACTAAAGATAGTGTGTGGTGGGGTGATGTAAATAATCGTTTTGAAGCTGATAAATTTGATGCGCTTCATAACCGAATGTTAGCTTATCTTAGCGGAAAAGAAATTTGGGTGCGTGATGCTTATGCTTGTGCCGATCCTCAATTCAGAATTAATATTCGTGTAGTGAATGAATATCCATGGAGTAACTTATTTTCTTACAATTTATTTTTACGCCCAACTGCCGATGAAATTAAAACATTTAAGCACGATTGGGTAATTATAAATGCTCCAGGTTTTATGGCCGATCCAAAAATAGATGGAACCCGCCAACACAACTTTGCTATTATTAACTTTACTAAAAAAACCATTTTAATAGGTGGTACTGCATACACTGGCGAAATTAAAAAATCAATTTTTGCTGTTTTAAACTACATCTTACCTCACGAAAAGAAAGTACTTTCTATGCACTGTTCGGCTAATATTGGTAAAAATGGCGACACAGCTATCTTTTTTGGTTTATCAGGTACTGGAAAAACAACATTATCAGCCGATCCGAACCGTAAATTAATTGGTGATGATGAGCATGGATGGTCAGAAAAATCAGTATTTAACTTTGAAGGTGGATGTTATGCAAAATGTGTAAATCTTTCTGCTGAAAAAGAGCCTCAAATTTTTAATGCGATTAAGTTTGGCTCTTTATTAGAAAACATAAACTGTTACGAAGGAACCACTACAGTAAATTATGATGATATTTCTCGTACAGAAAACACACGCGTAAGTTATCCTTCTAACTATATTGATAATGCAGTTACACCAGCTGTGGGCGATATCCCTAAAAACATCTTCTTTTTAACTTGCGATGCGTTTGGTGTTTTACCTCCTATATCTAAGTTAACTACCGGGCAAGCAATGTATCATTTTATCTCTGGATATAAAGCTAAAGTTGCAGGAACAGAAATGGGAATTACTGAGCCAACTACTACATTCTCTGCTTGTTTTGGTAAAGCTTTTTTACCATTACACCCTACAAAATATGCTGAATTATTAGGAGAAAAACTTAAAAAACATAATGTTAATGTTTGGTTACTAAATACAGGCTGGGTTGGCGGAAGCTACGGAGTTGGTAGTCGTATTAAATTATCATATACTCGTGCATTAATTACTGCAGCTCTTAGTGGCGAATTAGATAAAGTAGAATATGGTGAAACACCTTATTTTGGCTTAAATTTCCCAAAAGCATGTGCAGGTGTACCAACTGAGATTTTAGAACCTAAATCAGCATGGGCTGATAAAAATGATTATGATAAAAAAGCTCAAAATTTAGCAGGGCAGTTCACTAAAAATTTTGAACAATATGCTTCAGCAGCTAATGATGAGATTTTATCAGCAGCACCAAAAGTTGCAGCTAAGGCATAATATTTATTCATATACTTTTAAAAAAACACCTCTATACGATTAGATAGAGGTGTTTTTTATTTGAATATTATCCTACTCTTTAATAAGTTTAAGATTAACCACTGTTTTACCATCTTGTAAAATAGTGAGTGTATAAGCTCCTCCAGATAAATGTGAAATATCAACTGGAGTGGTTTTAGTAAATATATTTTGTTCAATTACAATAGCACCCAATACATTCATTATCTCAAGGCTTGTATTTTCTTGCACATCTTGCAATTCATATTCCAAATAAAATAATCCTTTACTAGGATTAGGATAAATCTTAAAACTACGACTCAAATTAATATTCTTTACGTCTGTTGGCATCAAATATAATACACCATCACACACCACGCTATCGCTCATTATTCCAGCGCCATTCATCACTTTCACAGAAACATAATACAACTGATTATTCTGCAAATTTAATCCTGTTTTTGTTGCTGATGTATTAAGACTATTATTAGTCCAAGGCGAAATATCTTGTCCGCCAGGTGTAGTTCCTATGGCATAATAATAAGCATTAATGGCAGAGTTAGTATCTTTTGCTACTGTATAATTCAAGTCTAATTGTGTTGCAATATAAGTAGTATCTATATCGGTAGCAGTTCCATTATTTACGATTAAAGAAGTAGTTATAGGTTTAGTCCAATCAATATTTAAAGTTTGAGAGGCGATGCTTGATAAGTTATTGGCATTATCTTTTACGATACTGGCAATTTTTCCCGCAGGTAATAAAGGCGATGGATTTTCATTTCTTAAATCATTGGTATTAGCCGCACCCACTAAAATGGTATGTGAAGCTGCTCTAGAACGAAATACTTTAAAATCGTCAATCTTAAAATTACAGTTCCCACTTCTAAACGATACATAACTTCCAGAGGCAAAAGGCGAGGAGTCAATCCAAGATGTTATAAATGTATCATTAATCCACAGTTGTAATTCACCTAATATTCTATCATAAGAAATTTTATAATCATAAGTTGTGCCAGCGTTTATGGCATAAGTAACTGTTTTTACAACACCTAACACATCATTTACATTTTTATACAGCTCAATAGTGCCTTGGTCTGGTCTCATCCATATTAAATAATTATTTCCTCGATTGGTTTGAGTTGGGTTATCGCAAAAAATATGAATACCTGCTCTTCTACTTGGTTGGCTACCGGTTATTGTTCCTTTAAAACAATATAAGTAGCGGTTAGATAAACTTTGTGTAACAGCTGCATATAAATTTGTATTACTGTTTGTTTCATCACTTTGTACTACAGCATTTGAAACTATACTCCATGTACCAACCGAATTTGTCCAATCGCTGTGAATGTTGGCAGTATTAAAATCATCATTAAAAAAACCTCTATTGCCATTTGCTCTCCATTCAATGCCATTAAAATAACTAGCCTGATAAAAACTTTTCTCTATTCCGCTTCCACCCGAATTATCGGCATCTGTGTATGTAGTCGTAAAATTTTGAGTTATCCATGTACTTGGTGTATTAATCTGAGTTGTTGGATTCATATTATCTTGAATACATTGCCAAACGGCTTTATATCCTTGACGATTAGTTGCTCCATCAGATTTGAATTTTATAGTTACACTAGGTGTTGTAGAGGTTAAAGTAAAACTTGTATTGGTAGTTCCTGTAAAAACACCTAGTGTTGGAGAGGCAACAGTAGCCCCATCAAACACATATAGGGTATCGTAATTACTTTCTGTGATGGCATAACTAAAGTTTAATTTTACCTGGTTAGCGCCAGTTGGTGCAATAGTATAAACATAATTTTCGTTATCGTAATAATTACGAGATGGTCCACCCATATCAAAAATGCTATCCGTACAAGCTGTGGTGGCACAGGTAGAAAATTTTTGTTGTATTAAATCCCATAAATCGGTATATCCATCATCATAACCTAAAGCCCAAATTCCGATACCACCAATTCCACGCTGATTTACCATATCAAACTTACGGCTATAACTATAAATATCATCTATCCAACACTGGCGCCAATTCCCAGATACTTGATATGAATAATATGGGTTAAAACAGATGGACTCCCAGTTTTTATTTGCTACAGAATAAATAGCTGGATTATTTTTCACATAACTATATGTTCTTGACGAAGTAAAACCACCAGTTGTATTAGATGGTGCAGTGCTTCCATTTGTTTCCCATTCTCTACCATACCATGGTAAACCTAATAATAATTTGTTTTTTGAAGCACCCTGCTTTAAATAGTAGGTGATTGATTTTGATAATGTGTAATTATAACTAGTTTGAAAGTTATAAAGTGGAGCCTCTGGTCCTGCTGTAGATGAACCAGAGTAATAATAATCATAACCCATTATAATAAAATTATCTACTAAACTATTTAAAGCAGGGATATCAAAACTAGTACTCCAATCTACTGCATACAGCGCCATTGTTACTTTATAATTTGGGTTAGCAGCATGAACTTGATTACATAAATTCGTCATAAAAGTTGTAAATGGAACTTTATCGCTCGAGCCCATACCTTCAAAATCAATATTAATGCCGTTACTACCAGGACGTGAATTTAAAAGATTAATTGCATTGGTAATAAATGTTTGTTGTGCAGTTGGGTTTCCCCAAAATGTAGAATGACTACTAAATAAAGTTGCACAAAAATGCACATTAATACTATGGCTAATAGCCGCTGTAACTGCAGCACTAGTTGCCCATGCAAAAGAACCATTCGTGTTATTGCCAGTTGTAGGGCTTACAGAATAATCAAAATAACAGAAATCACTGAGCATATCCCAGTTATAGTTATTATATACCGAGCCTACCCAATACGGATGCCAACCGTATACCTTTTTAGTCAAAGTACAATTACTCATACTTTTATTTGCTAAGTTGTTTTGATAGATTTGTCCAGTTTCAGCAGTATTTAAACTATCCCATTGTGTATCCTTGGTATATTGAAATTTTTTATAATGCAAACTTTGTTCATGAACTGTAGAGGGTTGAGCTAAAAAGTTTAGGGGTAATAAAAGCGAAAATAGAATAAGTCGTTTCATCATGGTGCTAAATTTAGTATCAATTGAGAAGTAAATATAGCAAAAAAGCCACTCTATGATTGAGTAGCTTTGTTAAAAAAGTGAGCTAAATTGCTTTAGCCGGTTAATTATTTATGAGTTTTTTCGCTTGATACAGTTAATTTCTTACGACCTCTAGCTCTACGAGCCGCTAACACTCGGCGACCGTTTGGAGAAGCCATACGCTCACGAAAACCGTGTTTATTTCTTCTTTTACGTTGCGATGGTTGAAATGTGCGTTTCATAATATTATAATTAAAAAGTTATTTATTTCTAAAAATTTTGGAGTGCAAATATAGTGTATTTTTTGTTTACCACAAATTTTTATGATTTTTTCTCATTAAAATAGTCAATTTTCGGATTAAAAATGGCTCAAAAATGTACATTTGTTTCCTATAATAATGATCTTATAATAAAATGGCTAAAGGTGCGCGAGTAAAATATAAGGAAAAAGATGATGCCCCAAAAGCAAAACTAAATGCTGAAAATCTAAAAAAATCACTTGGACTATTTAATTACTTAGGTAAACAGAAATGGATGTTTGTAGTGGGTATGTTTTTCTTATTAGGAAGTGCTGCTGTTGGTCTTTATTTTCCAATGATTTCCGGGAAACTATTTGGAGTGTTTGGTGATTCAAGCATGGCTAACGAAGAATTAATGATAAAATTGAAAGAAACAGGCATTATCTTATTAATTGTGTTAAGTTTTCAGGGTGTATTTTCTTTTTGTAGAGTTTATTTTTTTACTCGCGTTACCGAAAATATTTTGTTTGGATTAAGAAAAGATGCTTTCTCAAAACTCATACAAATGCCCATGAGTTTTTTCTCAAAAAGTCAGGCAGCAGAATTGAGTGGACGTGTTGCTACCGATATTACCATGGTTTCGGATGCGTTTACTGTAAATATTGCCGAAGTAATTAGACAATCAATTGTAGGAATTGGAGGATTAGGTGTAATTGTATTTAGTACACCTTGGGAAATAGCTCGTTTATTCTTAATGATTATTCCTCCAATATCAATCATTACCATATTTTATGCTCGAAAAATCAGAAGTTTTTCAAAAGAAATGCAAGAAAAAATTTCAGAATCTAATATTATAGTAAATGAAGCCCTAGTGGGCATCAATAGCGTAAAATCATATACTAATGACGCGTTTGAGATTAATCGTTATGAAGATAAAATTGCTGCAGCAAAAAAATACGGCATAAAATATGGGATTTTACGAGGCGTTTTTTTCACATTTGTTATCTCTGTTTTATTTGGTTCCATATTTTATATTTTGTATCAAATGATTCATCTTAAAATTGAAGGTAAAATCAGTTCTGAGGAGTTTGGTACCTTTATGATGTTATCATTGTTTGTAGCAACTTCATTAGGTGGATTACCCGAGCAAATTGCTTCAGTACAAAGGGCTTTAGGTGCAACTGACCGTATCTTTGAATTTATAAATGGCAATATCGAAAGTATCAACTTACTTTATCCAACTCATCAAAATAAAAATAGAGTAAAAGGAGATATTGAACTAAAAAATATTAGTTTTACTTATCCAACACGCGATAACTACCAAGTTTTAAAAAATGTATCGTTTTCTGCTAAAGCAGGCGAAACAATTGCACTAGTAGGAAGCAGTGGAAGTGGAAAATCTACAATTGCATCTTTAATATTACGTTTTTATGACCCCACTTCTGGCGAATACCTTATTGACGGTAAAAAATCAACAGATTATGAACTAACAGAATTAAGAGATCAAATGGCGATTGTACCTCAAGATGTTTTATTACTTGGAGGAAGCATTCGTGAAAATATCTTATACGGACGACCAAACGCCACTGAAGAGGAAATTATAGAAGCGGCTAAACAAGCCAATGCCTACGATTTTATTATGAGTTTCCCTGACAAATTTAATACCATTGTAGGAGACAGAGGAATCCAATTATCGGGAGGTCAACGACAACGAGTGGCCATTGCTAGAGCGGTTTTAAAAAATCCTTCTATACTTATCCTAGACGAAGCAACATCTTCATTAGATAGTGAAAGTGAACGATTAGTTCAAGAAGCCTTAGACAAATTAATGATTGGGCGTACCTCTATTGTTATTGCACATCGCTTATCTACCATTCGTAATGCCGATAAAATTGTGGTATTACAAAAAGGAGAAGTGGTAGAAATGGGAACGCATCAAATGTTAATGAATAATGATTCGGGGTTATATCACAAACTCAGCAAACTTCAATTTGAATTAAACTAGCCTAAAAAATACTTATAATAATTAACTAAGTATTTTCATTTTACTAGGATTTTATTATCTTTAAAATCGTAATATTAAAATACAGTTATGCAAAAAAGTATCTTAGTGTGTTTAAGTTGGCTTTGTTTAAATTCATTTGCCCAAGACACCGTAAAGGTTAAAACAGCCCTTACTCCCGATCAAGAAGCTGAAAATGCTTATAATGTTGGATTAGAATTTATTGGTAAAAAAGATTACAATATGGCTATTGAACAATTTTCAAAAGCTATTACCCTTAAACCCAATTTTGATAAAGCATTTGCGAATAGAGGCTTTGCACGTTATGAATCAAAAAATTATGATAATGCCTTGCTGGATTACAATCAGGCTTTAACATTTAATCCATTAAATACAGATGCCTTGTTTGGCAAAGCCCAAATTTTTTATACGCAAGGCAAAAAAGATTCTTGTCGTTCTTATTTAGGTAAAGTTACTTTAGTTGATGAGAGTTATGCTAAAGCATTTTATTTATCAGGCCAATTAAAATTTGAAGAACAAGAATACAAAGACGCTATTACTGATTATGATAAAGCCATTACCGCAAATAAAAATTATGCTTATGCCTATAATGATAGGGCATCGGCTAAAAAAATGTTAGGCGATGAAGCTGGAGCCATTGTCGATTACGAAAAAGCCATTGCTATCGACTCTAAATTGTTTTTTGTTTACAATAACTTAGGTTCTTGCAAACGTAATAAAGGAGACAATGCAGGCGCTATTGAAGCATACAATAAAGCCATAAGCCTTAAACCCGATTATTATATTGCTTTAAATAACAGAGGTACAGCTAGGTTAAACATGAATGATATTACTGCTGCAATATCAGATTTTGATGCAGCTTTAAAACACAAAGCTAATTATACATTAGCTATGAACAATATGGCATCTGCTTATATAAAAAAGAAAGATTATAAGGCAGCAGCCGATTGGGCAACAAAAGCAATTCAGGTTGATTCAAAATTAGGAGCTGCTTATGTAAATAGAGGTATTGCTAAACAAATGCTAAAAGACGAGGAAGGTGCTTGTGCAGATTGGAAAAAAGCCTCAGAACTAGGTGTTAGCGAGGGCAAACGATATAATTCTGGCTTCTGTAATTAATTTTTAATTTAAAAAAGATATTTATGAATAAGTTTCTAAAAATAACCACCCTATTATTTAGCATTTGTACCACAACATTTGCTCAAAATATAGAATTTGAGAAATCTAATTTTCCTGATAAAAAAGACCAATTAAAAGAAGCAAAGAAAAACTTAGAAGAAGGGAAAGAAGCTTTTGAAATAGGTAAAAAGGAATATGACTTTGTATTAGAAGGCTTTGTAGCAAAAAACAAGTATTTACCTGTTAGTCGTAAAGACTATCAAAGAGCTGGAGATATTTATTTTAAACAAGCACAACCTTTTTTAATGAAAGCTCAAGAATTTAATTCAAATAATGCTTATTTAAATTATATGTTAGGTGTTATTAGTTTTAACCTAGATCCTCAAGGAGATATGGCTTGTAAATATTTTGAAAAAGCAGTGGCACTTAATACGGGTAAATTACCAGATGATGTTACTTATTTGGCAGGCTGGGCTAATCAATTTCAAATGAAATGGGATGAGGCCATTAAATATTATCAAATGGCTTTAACGCAATTAAGTAAAGATGCTAAAGAAAATGCTGCTGCTATTGAGGATGTAAATAAAAAAATTGGAGAATGTAATGTAGGAAAGAAAGAAACGGCTAATCCACAACGCGTATTTGTTGATAACTTAGGAGCAAGTATCAATTCGGCCTATCCAGATTATAGTGCATTTATCTCGGCTGACGAATCAATGATGGTGTTTACATCGCGAAGAGATAACTCCACTGGTGGTAAATTAGATGAAGGTGATAAATGGCCTTTTGAGGATTTATACCAATCTTTTAAAGTAAATGGCAAATGGTCGCCTGCACAAAATTTTGGTCCTATCGTAAACTCTCCAGAACATGATGCTACAGCTGGTTTATCAAGTGATGGAACCACAATGTTTATTTTTAAATATAAAGAAAAAGATGGTGGAGACATCTATCAAAGCAACTTAACAGGTAATACATGGTCAAAACCAGAACACTTAAATAAGAATGTAAACTCTAAATGGCATGAATCATCAGTGAGTTTATCATTTGACGGAAGAAGAATTTATTTTATTAGTGATCGAGATGGAGGGATTGGTGCAGGTGATATTTATTATTGTGATAAAGACGCTAAAAATGATTGGGGGCCGGCTGTAAATATTGGGCCTTCATTAAACACAAAATATGGCGAAGAAGGTGTGTTTATTCATCCTGATAGTAAAACCATCTATTTTAGTTCAAAAGGTCATGGCACCATGGGTGGTTATGATATTTTTAAATCAGTTTTTGAGAATGGTAAATGGAGTACACCAATTAATCTTGGTTATCCAATTAATGGCCCTGATGACGATGTATTTTTTGTAATTAGTGGAAATGGTAATCATGGTTATTTTGCTTCATCAAAACAAGGTGGTTTTGGAGATAAAGATATTTATCGTATCACATTTTTAGGTCCTGAAAAACCACCAGTAGTTATGAATGAAGATAATTTATTAGCAAGTGTAGCTGCGCCTGTTAGTGAATTTAAAGCTGAAAAAATTGCTAGTAGCGGTCCTAAAATGACGATTTTAAAAGGAACTATCTCTGATGCCAAAACTTATAAACTATTAGAAGCTTTAGTAGAATTAGTAGATAACTCTTTAAATGAAGTTATTGCAACCTTTAAATCAAATAGTACAACCGGTAAATACTTAGTTTCATTACCTAGCGGTAAAAATTACGGTATTGCTGTTAAGAAAGATGGATACTTATTCCATTCAGAAAACTTCGATTTAAAACAGTCTGATGAGTTTCAAGAAGTAGAGATTAACATTAAATTAAAACCAATTGAAGTTGGTCAAGCTATTGTTCTTAAAAACATCTTCTTTGATTTTGATAAATCTACTATTCGTCCAGAATCTGCTAACGAATTGGACCGTTTAATTAAATTATTAACCGAAAACCCAACTATTAAAATTGAATTAGGTAGCCACACCGATAGTAAAGGTAGCGATGAGTATAATATGAAATTATCGCAATCTCGTTCGCAATCTGTGGTAACTTATTTAATTGGTAAAGGCATTAGCACCGATAGACTTGTAGCAAAAGGCTATGGTGAAACTACACCTATTGCATCAAACGATAATGACGAAGGAAGGCAACAAAATAGACGTACAGAATTTAAAATTTTAAGTAAATAATTTAACAGAATTTTAGCCTCAGTCTATTTAATATTTTAACGCATTCTCTTTAAATTCGCAACCCATTTATATTTTATAAAAACAGCTATGAGCTCAACACAAAAAAAGAAAAGTCTATTTAGTCGAATTATGAAATGGTCAGGCATTTCAGTGTTAGTATTAATTATATTAATCATTATTGCCCCATTTTTATTTAAAGATAAAATTGTAGCAATTGTAAAAGAAGAAGCTAATAAGAACTTGAATGCAAAAGTTGATTTTGGCGATTTCGACCTAACACTTTTTTCATCATTCCCTGATTTTAGATTTAAAATTCAAAATGTAAGTATTATTAATGTTGAGCCATTTAAAGGAGACACTTTAGCCTATATTAAAGAACTTTCGTTCGATTTAAACTTAATGAGTGTTATTAGTGGTAGCCAGTATCAAGTTAATTCATTAATCATTAATGAACCAAAAATAAATGGCATTGTGATGCATGATGGTAAGGCAAACTGGGATATTACAAAACCAAGTAGTGATACTACCACTACTCAACCAACTAGCGATGAACCAACTAAATTTGCTTTAAAATTAAAGTTACTTGAAATTGCACATGCCAACATAAAGTACGATGACATGCAAGGCAATATGTTAGCTATAATTAAAGACATGAATTATACCATGAGTGGCGATTTTACTCAAGATGTTTTTACGATGAAAAACTTGCTAGAAATTGCTGAAATAACATATAAAATGGATGGCGTAGGCTATTTAACAAAAGCTAAAACTCGCTTTAAAGCCAATTTAGATATGGATATGCCTAAAATGAAATTTACGTTTAAAGAAAATGAGTTTGGCATTAATGATTTATTATTAGCCTTTGATGGTTTTGTTGAAATGCCTAAAGAAGATATTACTATGGATTTAAAATTTGCTACTAAACAAACAGAGTTTAAATCTATTTTATCTTTAATTCCAAGTGTATATTCAAAAGATTTTGCCAATGTTAAAACAGAAGGTAAATTAAAATTAGATGGATTTGCGAAAGGTACATTACATAGCGAAAAAGATAGTACCAAAAACACTTATCCAAGTTTTGATTTAAAGTTATTGATAGCCGATGCGATGTTTAAATATCCATCATTACCAAAATCAGTTAATAACATAAACATAGATGTGCATGTAGCTAATGAGAAAAATTATTTAGATGCTACGACAATTGATGTTAATAAATTTCATATTGAAATGGCAGGAAATCCGGTTGATTTTTGGGCACATGTTAAAACACCAATTTCTGATCCTGCTGTTGATGCGAATATTAAAGGAATTATTAATTTATCATCTGTAAAAGAATTTATTCCGTTAGAAAAAGGTGATGAAATGAGTGGTATTATCAAAGCTGATATTTCAGCAGCTGGTAAAATGAGTAGCCTTGATAGAAAAGAATATGATAAATTTAAAATGGGAGGTAGCTTAGAAATTGACAAAATGAACTATAAAACAACTTCCCTACCCTATGATGTATTGCTAAATACTTTGAAAATGAATTTCACTAATCAATATGTAGAACTTGCTGCATTTGATGCCTTAATGGGAAAATCCGATGTGAAAGCTAATGGAAAAATAGAAAACTTTATGCAATATGTATTTAAAGATTCATTAATAAAAGGTGCATTTAATGTGCAATCTAACTTAATGGATCTAAATCAATTAATGGCATCAGATGCTAGTACCACCACCACGCAAACTCCTGCAACTGAAGACACTTCAGCTATGAGTGTAATAGAAGTTCCTGGCAATATTGATTTTACATTAAATGCACAACTAGCAAAGGTATTATACGATAATCTTACTATTGATAACATGCTAGGTAACATAGTTATAAGAAATAAAAAAGTAGATATGACAAACTTAAAGTTGGGTTTATTAGGCGGTAATGTATTAATGAATGGTTATTATGAAACTTCTAATCCTAAGAAGCCATCCGTTGATCTAACTTTTAAGGTTGATAATTTCGACATTCAAAAAACATTTAATGCCTTTAATACCGTACAAAAACTGGCTCCAATTGGCCAATATGCTAAAGGAATGTTTACAGCTACCTTAGAAAACTTTAAAGCAGATTTAGACCACACAATGTCTCCAATCTTATCAACACTAAAAGGAAATGGTGTATTTAAAACAAATAGCGTCTCCGTAGGAGGCTTTCCATCTTTTGTAAAACTTGGAGAAGCACTTAAAATTGAACAATTAAAAAATATGACGATACAAAATGTAGTAGCGGATTATGAATTTAAAGATGGTAGAGTCGCGCTTAGAAATCCTGTAAAAGTAAAAATAGATAAGATTAATGCAGATATTACTGGATCTACTGGCTTTGATCAAACAATAGACTATAATTGGAAAATGGATGTACCAACTGAGATATTTGGATCACAAGCAAATACTGTAGCAGCTGGATTATTAGGGCAAGCCAATGCTGCATTGGGTTCAAATGTAGCATTACCTAAAAACATTAAAGTAAATGTAGGATTTGGCGGTACAGTAACTAATCCAACTATTAAAACTGGAACTAAAGCAGGTGAAGGTGCTACCACATTAAAAGACCAAGTAGTAAGCAATGTAAAAGATAAAGCAAACGAGGAAGCCCAAAAGATATTAGCCGATGCTCAAGCCCAAGTTGCAAAAATGAAAGCCGATGCTCAAGCCGCTGCCGATAAATTAAAAGCAGAAGCTTATGCCGAAGCAGACAAACAAGTTGAACAAGTAACAAATCCATTAGCTAAAATTGCAGCAAAAAAAGCTGCAGAAGTTGCTAAAAAAGAAGCGGATAAAAAAGCGCAAAAGATATTGGACGATGCCGAAGCAAAAAGCCAAAAAACATTAGAAGATGCTAAGGCAAGGAGTGCTGCAGCTGCTGGTAAATAGTTCTAGTAATACTGGTAATCTAATTTAATTATACGCATGGTTTTATTATTCGTATCGCGAATAATATACGAGGTTAGTTTTTTATTGGCATCGGTTATATAACTTATTTCTTTTTGTAAAACACCATTTCTAAATTGCTTTTCTGTTAATAAACAATCGTTATTATCGTATTCATATGTACGACTCAATTCCAATTCCCCATTGCTATTACTTTTATAAACTGCAGACGTGAGCTGACCTTTAGAGTTATATATGAACTGACTATTTTGCATTATCCATGTTACAGTATATTGCTCATTTATTGAAGTAATTTTACCTGCTTCATTTGTATTATAAATGATCTCTTTATAAGAACGCCCTTCGTTATTCTGATATATTTTCTTAAATTGATTTTTTCCTGTAGTTTGATACTTAAATGTTTCTTCACTTAATATAAATTGCCCACCCAACTTAAATTCTGATTTTATTTCCGACACATTGGTTTCTTTACAACGCTTTTCCTTTTCCAACTTACCGTCCAATGAATAATCGTAATAATAACTCTCATAATATGGCCCATCATTGTAGCGTTTTAATTTTAAGTGGCTGCTATCATTATAAAAATATACCGTAGATGTTGTGTCATAGAGGTATTCATTTTTAGTATAAGTATAGCCATTACTTATTCTTCGATGATTCCTATATACAGGAGCCACATGGTATTCTTTTTCAATAGTTTTAATAATTGTTGTATAATAAAAACGACTTAATAAACCCTTTTGATTAAATTCATAAAAGTGTGTTAAGCCTTTTTCTTCGGCCACTTGCATGTCTTTTTTATCAATAATTTGGAATGTGATTGATTTTATTTTTTGCGATTGGATATATTGACGATTAAATGGTAATTGACTTTCAAAAGCAGATTCGGCATTAGGCAATAATGTTTGTGAAACAATTGGATGACAAATGTATGTTATTATAAAAATAATAATTAATTTATAGTACCAATTTAAGTTATGTGATTGATTTTTCAATATCCAAAACTTAACCTTTTTTTATTTTTAGTTTAAATTGTAATAAGGTGGTTAAGTAAAACAAATATCTCATTAGATATAATTCAATTGTACCAAAGTTTATAAAGTCATTAACACTTTTACCAACAATAAAAAATGATTGTTTACAAAGGATAATACACTACTTTTTTTGTTTCAAAAAAAGGCTCTTCGAAATAATCTTGTAGGTTATAGAATTTAGCTTTATAGAAAAACTTACCAAATTCTTCTTTTAAATCACCTCCTTTTAAATAAAGTATGCCATTAGGTAAGTCATTAAAGTTATTTTTAGAGGCTTTTGTACGAACCCAATTATAAAACTCAGGAAAAGCCGTTACTGCTCTACTAATTATAAAATCGTAAGTGTTTTTTATTTTCTCGGCACGTTCGTGTTGTGCGGTTAAATTAGTTAATCCAATGCCTGTTGCTACTTCATTCACTACCTTAATTTTCTTTCCAATCGAATCCACTAGATGAAATGAACACTCAGGAAATAAAATAGCTAATGGAATACCTGGGAATCCTCCGCCACATCCTACATCTAGAAGGCGAGTGTGAGGTTTAAATTGAATAACTTTAGCAATGCCTAGAGAGTGCAACACATGATGTTCATATAATAGTTCACTATCTTTTCTCGAAATTACATTAATCTGTGCATTCCAGTGTATATACAAATCATACAATTGCTCAAACTGTTGCTGTTGTACTAAAGATAATTGAGGAAAATATTTGAAGATAATATCGGCTTTCACAAAAAAGAGTTCAATGTCATGTATTACATTTTATTTTCTTGATTTTTTAAAATGTTATATAAAAAATCTCTAGCCCTAAATAATTGTGCTTTTACTGTACCAACTGGTAAATCAAGCTTTACAGCAATTTCTTCATAACTCAACTCTTCATAATAGCGCATCTTTACCAATTCTTTATATCGAGGTTTTAATTTTTCTACAACCTCTCTCAACATTTCTACTTTTTGTTTTTTTATAATATGTTCTTCGGGGTCGAGTGTAGATGCTTTTATATTTTTAGAAAACTCTTGTCCCTCTTCATTCTCTGTTTTAGAGTCGAGGGACATGGCTGTATTTTTTTTCTTATTTCTTAAAAAATCAATAGCATTATTTGAGGCAATTTTAAATAACCATGTACTAAAAGCATAAGTTGGCGTGTATTGTTCTAATCTTTTAAATGCTCTTCCAAAGGCTTCAATGGTTAAATCTTCGGCATCATCTTTATTGTTACACATCCGCAACATAGTAAAATAAACCGACTCACGATAACGCTGCAACAACTCGGCATACGCTTTTTGGTCGCCCAATTGCAACGCACGCTGAATGAGTTTATAATCATAAACCGCCTTAGTTGTTAACTTTTCTGGATCTAGTTCTTCCATTTGTTTGTTTTATAGAACATTTTACTAATATGAATAACAGGATACACAACTAATAAAACAACTTCGTAAAAAAATGCTAACACCCACAAATTGCCTTCATTAAGTTTCTTACAAGTTTTACTAAAGATAATCATTTGTATGAATATTTTCAACACTAATCCAATTCCGGCTGAAATTAAAGTGCTCTTAAGAAAACACATGCTTATTAACGAAAATAAGAAAAAGTATTGAATGAAGTATGACATCCCAATTCTCATTCTTGTACGTGAATTATACAAAGGAGCAGTTGTTAAATGTCTTTGTTTTTGATGTTTCCAGTCTTTAAATGTTTTTTTAGGAACCGAATAAGTAATTGCTTGATGAGATATAACTACATTTGTATTTTCGGTATTACTAGCTTGATTGATAAACAAATCATCATCACCCGACTCAATATGGTAATGCGTTGAAAAACCTTTTTGTTTAAAAAATAAAGATTTTTTGTACGCTAAATTCCTTCCAACACCCATATAGGCTTTACCTTTAATAGCCGCCGACAAATAATTAGCGGCAATGATAAATGTATCAAATCTAATTAAGCAATTTAAAAATCCTGATGTTTTTTGGTAAGCACCGTAGCCCAATACAATTTCGCGCTTGTTCACAAAACCACTACTCATATCTCGAAGCCAAAACTCATCTGATGGGTAACAATCTGCATCGGTAAATAATAAATTTTCGTACTTAGTTCCCTTAATTCCCACCATCACCGCAAATTTTTTACCGTGCTTGTAATAATCATCTTCGTGTATATTTATCTTACGCAGATTGGGGAAAATTTTAGCAAACTCATCAATCACATGTTCTGTATTATCAAATGAACAATCATTTACAACAATAACTTCAAACTCAGGATAGTTTTGAACTAATATTTTAGGCAAATACTCCGTTAAATTATCATCTTCGTTTTTAGCACAAATAATAATAGATACTGGCTCTTGAATGGATGATTGTTCTAATGCAGATGATTTTAATCTGCCTATAGGTAAAATATTTATAAGGTATTGAATGACTATTGACAAAAATGCCGCTGCAAACACAATGAGCAGAATCTCATCCACTCCTATTTCTACAAAATCAGGAAAATACATACAACAAAAATACCAAGCTAAACACTAAGTAATTAGCTTATATTTGCAACTATTAAACAAAGAAATTAACAATGTTGCGAGGAATAAAGGCTGTTATTTTTGATATGGATGGTGTTTTAATTGACTCAGAACCTTTATGGCGTAGAGTTATGATTCAGAGTTTTAATGAAATTGGGATTCCACTAACCGAAGAAGATTGTAAAACCACCACAGGCAGTCGTTTTATAGAGGTTATTAAATATTGGTTTGAGAAATACCAATTCCATACCCTGAATCCGAAGGATTTTGAAGACCTTGTTGTATCTCGGCTTTGTGAACTTATTAAAATCGAAGGTAAATTAATGCCGGGGGTTATTAAGGTGTTGGATTTTCTAAAAAACAAATCTTTCAAATTAGCAATTGCCACTTCTTCTAACGAAAAACTATTAAAAACAGTTATTACTGAGCTAAACATTCAATCTTATTTTCACACAACATGTTCAGCAGAATATTTAAAATATGGCAAACCTCATCCAGAGGTTTTCCTGAATTGCGCAAACAATTTAGGGGTAATACCTAGTCAATGCTTAGTTATAGAAGATTCAGTAAACGGTGTCATTGCCGCAAAAGCTGCTCAAATGAAAGTAATAGTAGTTCCAGATGAACACAATTTCAATAACCCAAAATTTTCTATTGCTGATTATAAATTACCCAGCCTTACATTATTCATATCGAATTAATCATTTATAGCAAAAAGAAAGTGTAAAAATGCTTTTGCAAACAAAAAAAAAGCTACCTCAACTGAGATAGCTTTTTAGTTATTTCAACAGAAAATTATTTTAATTTAAAAGCTGCTTTTACTTTACTTACGTAATCTAATTTTTCCCAAGTAAACAATTCAACTTTCATAGTTTTAGTTTTTCCATCAGGCGACTTAAAAGTCTTAGTTACCGTTTCATTTTTACGTCCCATGTGTCCGTAGGCTGCTGTTTCGCTGTACATTGGTGTACGTAATTTTAAACGTTGCTCAATAAAGTAAGGACGCATATCAAAAACATTCTCAACTATTTTAGCAATTTGCCCATCCGTCATTTTTACTTTAGCTGTACCATAGGTGTTAATATAAATACCCATAGGTTGTGCTACACCAATTGCATAAGATACTTGCACTAAAACCTCGCTGCATACACCTGCAGCCACTAAGTTTTTAGCAATGTGACGAGTAGCATAAGCAGCTGAACGATCAACTTTTGATGGATCTTTTCCTGAAAATGCACCTCCACCATGTGCGCCTTTTCCACCATAAGTATCCACAATAATTTTACGACCTGTTAACCCAGTATCGCCATGCGGGCCACCAATTACAAATTTACCTGTAGGGTTGATATGGTATGCAATTTTGTTGTTGAATAAATGAGCGTATTTAGGGTAGTTCTTTTTAACACGAGGAATTAAAATCTCTACAATGTCTTTTTTAATTTTAGCTAACATCTTAGCCTCTGTATCAAAATCATCATGCTGAGTTGAAACAACAATGGCATCAATACGCACTGGTTTATTATTATCATCGTACTCTAATGTTACTTGAGATTTTGCATCAGGGCGTAAATATTTTATTTGTTTGTTCTCACGACGTAAAGCAGCAAGTTCTAATAAAATGGCATGAGCTAAATCTAATGCTAATGGCATATAGTTAGCGGTTTCGTTAGTTGCATAACCAAACATCATACCTTGGTCACCAGCACCTTGTTCTTCTTTTTTCTTTCTGTCAACACCTTGATTAATATCAGAAGATTGCTCATGAATAGCCGAAAGAATTCCACAAGAATTAGCTTCAAACATGTATTCCGACTTAGTGTATCCAATTTTACGAATTACACCACGTGCAATTTCTTGCACATCTAAATATGCCTTTGATTTAACTTCACCAGCTAATACCACTTGCCCTGTAGTTACTAATGTTTCGCAAGCTACTTTACTATTTGGATCGAAAGCTAAAAAATTATCAATTAATGCGTCTGAAATTTGATCGGCAACCTTGTCTGGATGCCCTTCTGATACTGATTCGGAAGTGAAAAGATATCCCATAATGTAATATTAGTTTTAAGTTGTTTTTTTTGAAGTGCAACAAATTTAAAGGTTTAGGGCGGGATTAAAAAAAATGTTTTGAACAATTTTAAATTTGGGTTGATTCTATAAAAAAAGGCTATCAATTACTGACAGCCTTTTATACTTAATATAGAAAAATCATTTAATTGATTTTATACATCCAATTAAACTTATCGGCTACTTTTCCTTTTCTTATATTTCTTAAAGTTTCATCTACTTTATTAGAGAATTGGCGCTCTGCAACCGGAGGCAATGGATAATAATTATCCTCATGACCTATACCAATAATTTGAGCAATTGTAGCTGCTGTTCCGCAGCCAAATGCTTCTTTTAAAGTGCCAGCTGCATGTGCCTCTTGCATTTCTTTTATTGAAATTTTACGTTCTTCAACTTTCATGCCCCAATCTCTAGCTAATGCCAATACACTTCTTCTAGTGATACCATCAAGTATGGTATCGCTAAGCGCTGGTGTAACTAAAGTATCGCCAATAACAAACATTAAATTCATAGTACCCGATTCCTCAAGATAAGAATGAGTAGCGCCATCCGTCCAAATGACTTGTTGATAACCCTTTTGCTGTGCTAATTTTGCAGGATATAAACTTCTACCATAATTCCCAGCTGCTTTCACAAATCCTATTCCTCCTTGTACGGCACGTATGTAGTTAGTTTCAATTAATACTTTAATTGGTTCTGCATAATACTTTCCAGCAGGGCATGTAATAATAATAAATTTATAAGTTTCACTTGGTTTAACACCAATGGCCTCGTCAGTTGAAATTAAAAACGGGCGAATATATAATGAACCTGTTTCAGCCGTAGGTACCCAAGCAGCGTCTAATTTTAACAACTCGTTAAGTCCACCCATAAAAATTTCTTCAGGAACTTCGGGCATTGCCATACGAACCGCCGACTTATTTAAACGATTAAAATTATCTAATGGTCTAAAAATGCTTACTTCGCCTGCTTCATTTTTATATGCTTTCATTCCTTCAAAAATGGCTTGCCCATAATGTAAGGCTGATGTAGCATAACTCATCGGTACATCTTGATAAGGCATTATATATGTTTTTTCCCATTGTCCATTAGCATACTCAGCCACAAACATGTGATCTGAAAAACATTTCCCGAATGGTACATTGTTTACATCTTGCTCCAACACTCTACTACGAGTCGCCTTTTCAATTTTAATATCAACACTTGTCGTCATAATCACTAATTAATTGGTTTTAACAAATTAGCACATTATTTTATTTAAAACAAACTAATTAGTCGATTTTTTTAGGAAATTAAAGGAAAATCTGTAAAAAGTCTATAATAATTCGAAGTTTCTTAAAAATTACTATTTTCGTAAACTTATCAACAAAATGAAGTTTAAAGTTTACATATTATTATTACTTCTGTTTATTCCTGTTTTTTTAACGGCAAAAGGCGAGCCTCAAAAAGACACCATTCGATCGTTAGCTATAAAAACTAAAATCACAAAATTACAACTTATAAAAATTATCGATTCTTTATTAGACTTAGATAATATTGATAGCGAACAAGTTGAGTTAATAAGCTATTACAGTAGCATCATACATTCAAATGATAAATCAACTATTATTACTCATTGCAACAATATTCCTGCTACCAATTTTTATGATGATTTTGATGAAAGCACCGTATTTCAAGTTACTGCTCCAAATGAATTCCCTGAATCGCAGGTTATTACAATTCAAAGTGATTCTTTAGGCAACTATGTTCATCCTCGAATAGGACAAATTAACTCGAAATTTGGTTGGAGAGATGGCCGTATGCACAAAGGCATAGATATAAACTTACACAGAGGTGATGCCGTAGTTGCCGCATTTGACGGCATGGTGCGTATTGCTAATGTAAAAGGAGCTTACGGAAAAGTAATTATTATAAGGCATTATAACGGTCTTGAAACAGTTTATGCACACCTTTCTAAAATAAAAGTGAAGCAAGGACAAGTAGTATTAGCAGGACAAGTTATTGGTCAGGGAGGCAGTACAGGGCGAAGTTCTGGTCCGCATTTACATTTTGAGGTGCGTTTTAAAGGACAGGCTTTAAATCCAGCAGCTATTATTTCGTTTACCGAACATAAATTACTACACGATAGCATTGTTATTAAACGCTCTAAATATGGAATTTGCGCTTATCCAAGCAATGCCACATTACATACAGTGGAGAAAGGCGATACTTGGTATGAAATAGCTAAACGATACGGACACACCGTGAAAGAACTTTGCATTTTAAATAATACCGACAAACGCTACTATTTAAAACCAGGGCAAAAACTTCGTGTCAATTAATGATACGCCCTCCTTTTACATAATTTAAGTTTAGGTTTAATACATATATCTTACATTTGTATAATGTTCGATTTCTTAAAACAACTCACCGACCCGCAAAGCATTATACAATATGGTGGTTTATGGCTTTTACTATTTGTAGTTTTTGCCGAAACAGGTTTGTTGGTAGGATTTTTTTTACCGGGCGATTCTCTCATTTTTATTTCGGGTTTGTTGTGTGCAACTAAGCCTCACTTGCTAAATGTATCGTTTCCAGTACTGGTTGCTTTATTAATTACTGCCGCTGTTATTGGTAACATGTTTGGCTATTGGTTTGGTAAAAAAGCAGGCGAAACACTTTATAAAAAAAAGGACAGCATCTTGTTTAAACAACAGCATTTAATTACCACCAAAGCTTTTTATGAAAAGCATGGCGGTAAAACTCTTATACTAGGACGTTTTCTACCCATCATCCGAACCTTTGCCCCTATTTTAGCAGGTGTTATAAAAATAGATTTTAAACTTTTTATGTTTTATAATTTTAGCGGAGCCTTAGCTTGGATACTGGGCATCGGAGGTATTGGTTATTTTTTAGGAAAACGATTTCCACAAGTAGAAAGCTATTTAGGTTGGATTGTGATTGGTTTAATTATTATTACAGCTATCCCTGTTATTATTACCTATTTTAAAAACAAACAAAAAGCGTAGTGAAAGATGGGGGCATTTTTTAAATCATTTGTATTTGCCTATAAAGGCATTAAAGAAGGAGCTAAACAAAGAAACCTCAAAATTCATTTTCTATTTTCTATTCTGTCTATCTTACTGGGGTTTTACTTTTCTATATCAATTACCGAGTGGCTTATGGTGTGCTTGTGCATTGGTTTTGTTATTTCGGTAGAGCTTATTAATACAGCTATTGAATATTTAGTAAACTGGATAAGCCCCGAACAACACCCAATGGCAGGAAAAATAAAAGACCTTGGGGCAGGCGCTGTGCTTGTAGCTGCTATTACGGCTATTATGATTGGTATAGTAATTTTTGGAAAATATATAATAGCTTTGTGTAACCATTAAAAAAAGAAAAATTATGGCTCAATTTCCTGAAACCGAATTAATCCTCACAAAAGATAATAGGGTTTATCATATTAACTTATTAGCCGAAAATATTGCCGATGATGTGATAGTGGTAGGCGACCAAAACCGAGTAAAACAAATTTCGAAGCTTTTTAGTAAAATAGAGTTTACTACCGAACATAGAGAATTTGTAACTCACACAGGGCTTTTTAACGGTAAAAGAATAACGGTACTTTCTACAGGTATTGGCACCGATAATATTGACATTGTAATGAATGAACTAGATGCCGCCGTTAATATTAATCCTATAACCCGAGAATTAAACCCTATACAAAAATCACTGAATATTGTGCGCTTAGGCACAAGTGGCTCATTACACGCCGATATTCCAGTAAATGGCATTGTGGTAAGCGCTTATGGTTTAGGGCTTGATGGCTTATTAAATTTTTATCAAAACTGGGAAGAAGTAGCCGAAATGGATATTAGCGAAGCTTTTATACAACATGCGGGTTGGCTTACTAATTTACCTTATCCTTATTGTGTTAAAGCATCTGAACGTTTATTGAATAAATTTAGCGAAGGAACCCATATTGGCATTACAGCTACAGCGCCTGGTTTTTATGGCCCACAAGGACGACAAATTAAGTTAAAAGCAGCCATGCCTCAGTTAAATGAACTATTAGCTAGTTTTAAATACGAAAACTATAAAATTACCAACTTTGAAATGGAAACATCGGCTTTATATGGTTTAGGAAAGTTATTAAAACACCATTGTTTAACAGCCTGCGTAATTATAGCAAACCGCGCCAGTAAAGAGTTTACCAAGGACTACAACCAAAGTGTTGAGATATTAATACAAGAAAGTTTACAACGATTAACAGCATAATTGTTAAGAAAATCTAATTAAGGGATTAAATTGGCTTCTATTCAGAACTATTTTTGTTTTTGTATGAGGCCAAAGAAAAACGAAATGAACCTAAAAGAAGTAATTGCATTAATTACTTTATTAGATGACCCCGATGATAGTATTTATTCGGAAGTTAAAAATAGGTTTATCATGTTAGGACCACCCGCCGTTCCTCACCTTGAAACCGCTTGGGAGAACAGCTTTGATGCTCTGATGCAAAAACGCATTGAAGGCATTATTCATACCATACAATTTAAAGCACTGCAAAATGCCTTATCGTTTTGGGCAGAAAACGAACAAGATGATTTACTAAAGGCTTGTATTATAATTTCGAGGTATCAATACCCCGATTTAGACGAGAATAAAATAAAAAAACAGCTACAACAAATTAAACAAGATGTGTGGCTTGAGCTACACGACGACCTAACAGCACTTGAAAAAGTAAAAATACTAAATCATATTTTATTTGAGGTGCACCAGTTTAGCGGCAATATTGCTAATTATCATGCTCCTCAAAATTCTTTTATAAATGTAGTTCTCGAAACTAAAAAAGGCAACCCAGTAATGCTTAGTGTTATTTATGCCTTAATATGTAAAGAGCTTAATATTCCTATATATGGCGTAAATTTACCACAGCATTTTGTACTTGCTTACGTGAATGATTTTGCTAATTTGTTTGACCCCTCGCACAAGAGCCTATCTGATAATATTTTGTTTTATGTTAACCCATTTAGCAAGGGCTTAATTTTTAATCAGGGCGATGTAGATGCTTTTTTAAAGCAACTTAATATTGAGCCCGACACAAAATATTACCTCCCTTGCTCAAACCTAGATATTGTGAAACGAATGATACAAAACCTTATTTTTTCTTTTAACAAACTAGGCTACGCCGAAAAAGTAAATGAATTAAAAGAACTAGAAAAAAGTCTTTAATTTTTTCTAGATATATCCATTTTTATTACTACATCTACTTACAAAAGGAAATAGCTATAAAAAACAAAAGGGTTAATTATCAGTAAAAAATTCCTTTATATGTACATTTAGTACCTCAGCTAGAATAAGTAGAGTAGAAACACCCGTATTTATCTCGCCACGCTCTATTCGCGAAATTTGGTTTTTTGAAATACCCGATTCAAAAGAGAGTTGATCTTGCGAAATTTTTTGCTGAAGTCTTATCTCCTTTATTTTATTCCCAAGCCTTTTTAAACCTTTATTATGGCGTACATAAACCATAGGTTAAATTTGCTTGTATGTAAAAATATTTTATCAACAAATTTATATACAAAGTATTTTTTTAATAAATTGGTAAAAATTATGACTTATTAAATATTTACTCTATGAAAAAATTAGCCAAAACCATCTTATTAATTGCTATATATGCTATAAGTACTTTCAACCTAAGTGCCCAAAAAGGCATTAGTTGTGATAGTGCTGAAGTATTAACCTATCCAATTAATACTACCGTAACCAGTTATACAAGCGATGTTTACTGGCTAAAAGTAACTTTGAATACGGGTGATTTTAATATTAAGGTAACCAACTACCCTGGAATAGGTAAGATTGTTAGAGGATCTGTTTATTCAGGTACTTGCACTTCCTTATCATTGGTAGGAACAGACTCTTTGCATACTCCTACCGACACTGCTTTTAATATCAATATTCATAACGATATAAATGGCGCTATTTATTATGTCAAATTATTTAACAGAGGTGGAAGCATTACATTCAACCAAATAATGGCTTCAAATGTTTATATTGTTGGGCAAGTTGGTTTTTGCCCAGGTCAGCAAATAACATTAAATGCATATCCATCAAATGCTAATGGTGCGCAAACCTACACTTGGCAACCAGGTAATCTAAATACAGGTTCTATTACATTCATTCCATCAAACACAATCTCCCCTACAACATATACTTTAACTTATCATGACTCTGGTGGAACATTGACAACTACGGTAAATATTTTTCCTCTTACACCAGCCCAATGTAAAAATTGTGAACAGGTACAAAATGGGCATTTCGAATGGTATAACAGTAATCCCATAGCACCATATACAACCAACAGCGCTCAATATTATTTTAACCCAAACACCTATGCAACGCCCGACTATATTAATGGTTTAGGAACAGCTTTCACGCCAGCTCCAAACAGTGGCAATGCTTATGCTGGCATTTATATATATAACGCAAATGGACCTTATAGCTGGAGAGAATACTTGCAAAACCAGCTAAAATGCGCCCTAGTTCCAGGTCAAAAATATGACGTGAGTTTCTATGCTCGCTTATCGCCTCTCTCATATAAGGCTAGTAATCATATAGGAGCCTACCTGAGCCAGAACCTTATTGTTAGTAATGTTACTCCTGTTAATAATTTAAATTATACCCCTCAGGTTGACAGAACTACTGTTCTTAATTATTCAGGAACATCAACTTGGACCCAAATATCAGGTACCATAACAGGAAATAATGAACAGTATATCACAATCGGTAATTTTTATAATAACGCCAATACAACTACTGTTACATCAACAAGTTCATCAACGGATATGATAGACGCAGCGTATTATCACATTGATGACATAAGTGTTACTCCTGTAACTCCTACTCTTTCTGCATCAACAAATACCGTTAACTGTAATTCAGCCACAACAATAACCTTAACATCTATTGGCTCATCATCAGTTTACACTACATGGACAGATGGTATTACTACTTACTCGGGTTCTATTGTTAATGTTCCTACACCTACAACTACTACAACATATACTTGTAACGTAAATTTACCTTGTTCAACTTGTTTACCAATTATACAAACAATAACAATTACATTTAATAATAATTTAAACTTAACCGCTAGTGCAAATCCATCGGCAATTTGTGCAGGGCAAAGCTCAACGCTTACTGCTAGTGGTGCAAGTACTTATACTTGGAGCACTGGTGCTACATCGCCTAGCATTGTTGTTACACCATCGGTTAGTACCATATACACAGTTACTGGCGCCAACTCTAACTGTACAGCTACTCAAACGGTGTTAGTTGCTATTAGCGGACAGTATTGCTGCCAATCTCCTATTTTTACAATAGGAACTGCCTCTTTATCTAATACTAACTATGCTAGTAACTCAAACGGTGGTGGCTCTGTAATTGACATATTAGGCACAATTACCTTTACAGCTAATAGTAATATGAGCAACTACATTATTAGAATGGCGCCCACTGCCTCTATCAACATAAACACTGGCGTTACCGTTACCTTTAGTAATTGTACCATTTTTTCATGTACACAACTTTGGGGTGGTATATTTATAAAAGACGGAGTTGGCACACCTGGCACAATAAATATTTTAAATTCGCGACTCGAAGATATGTATATGGGTATTGTGCATAAAGGACAAAACGGCTCGGCTACTGGCTCGGCTAATTTTATAAATGTTAGTAATTCGGTACTTAATAATAACTATATTTCTATTCAACTTAGAAATTATCCAAGAGCAAATGCTACTAATGGAAGGCAAGGCTTATCTGTTACCGGCTCCACCATTTCAAGCCAATATAGTTCTACTTCTCCGCAAAATACCTTAAAGTCAAGTTCTACTTACACCTACGAGTATAATAACATTAGTAATACAAGTATTCCTTACGTTAATTTTCCAAGAGGAATAGCAGGCATATACTTATATAATTTAGAAGAGATTCCTGTTATTGTAGGTGATAGCACAGGTACTGCGGGCACTAATCGTTTTGAGAATTTAGACTTTGGTATATATGGCGAAAACGCTTCGATTAAAGCATTTAATAACCATTTTATTTCTATTACAGGAAGCGCTAAACATTACATTCTTGGCGGTTTTCCACCACCGCCACCGCCAGCAGGCCCTGATGAAATAGGCGTGGGTATTTATGCTATTGTAACTAGCTCCGAAAATCCTTATTGGTTTCGTGTGGGAAAAGTAGCAGGCACTACAACGCCTACCTCTGGAAACCCGTTTCCTAGTGGCAATAAATTTGAAGATTGTAATAAAGGTATTGCTGTTAACAACTACAAAGAGCCTTTTATTAAGGGCAATGTGTTTACTACCGCTAATACTAGCATTCCGCCTTCAATAACACCATCCACACTTTATAGTTATTACAAAGCTCAAAGCGGTGTTTATATCAAAGAAATAAAATGTAATGCTACTGTTTCCTACAATTATGTTTTAAATCATAGTTCTGGTGTTTACACCTCTCATAATATTAATACATCATTTGGCTTACCAAACTTTGTAAAAATAGAAAACAACCTTGTGGAAGCTCCTGGCACTAACGGCTATTGCCGACAAGCAATACAGGTTGAGCAACCTTTAAGTACAGTAAATTTAGGTACTGGCTTATTAACCGTAAAAAATAATACCTTACAAAATGTGTATAATGGTATTAAGGCTTATAATGTAAAAGGTGGTTTACAAATAAATGATAACCCTACCATTAACCTATCGGCAAGCAAAATGCTGGGTGTGCCGGGCATTACAAATGCACAAAAATATAATTATGCCCGTACTGGTATATATGTGCAAAGCTGCCAAGATGCCGTAGTAGCTAATAACTCTAATATTACCAGCAATGGCACTATTAATGCCTCTTACTACACCGCTGTAAAAGGTATTTGGTTTAATGCCAGTAGTGGCACCACAGGACAAGTTAATTGCAATGTAATTAGAAACATGGGGCGTTGCCTACAATTTAGTGGTACTAGCTTAAACAAAGTGGCTAAAAATGTAATGAATGGCAACGGCGACTACCAGGGTTTTGTATTAGCGTTGAATGGTGTTATCGGCGACCAAGGTCATACAACAAATACAACTCATGATAACGAATGGAACGGCTTTACAGGTGGTTCTGCTCAGTACGCTGAAACCTATACTGAAAACAGTAATACTGCAAATACTAATTCAAGATTCTATGTTAAATCAGGCTCACCTTTTCAACCTACTCAAAATTATTCAAACAATGGGAATCCATACGTAACACTTCCCGCTTGGGGCATTGATGTAAAAAGTGGATTATCTGGCGAAAATTGCTTAGCTTTGCGAATGATGGGTGGCGATGATAATTCAAACACCAATAATAAGAATAATGCCATGCGGACGGCATTTGATGTTGATACAACGAATGCGGATGTGTTTGAAGCATTAGCATCAGATACTACTTTTTATGAAGTGTATCAAAACGAAACCCAATACCGTAATAAACAATTGGTATATGAGCTAATTAATAAGCAAAGCATTGATGCAACGCACACGCTTAATGAATTTTACAATAATAATCAAAACTCTAATTACCAAACCTTAACTACTATTAATGATGCCTTTGCTAATGCCGATTATCAAACCGCACAAACTATTAATAGTAGCTTAACGGCGAATAACTTAATTGAGGAATATCAAAAACGTGTTAATGAGTTATTGATTAAATACATCAACTATCAATCTCAGCCAGTTGATTCAAACGCAACACCATTTACATACAAAACACCTGTATTTGATGGAATAGAGTTAGCAGAATTATCTACGATTGCTAATAGTTGTTTTGATAAGTATGGTAGCGTTATTACTCAAGCCAGAGTATTGATGAATAACGTAAGCAATACATTAATTGAATTTGAGGAAAACTGTAAGCCTGAGTTTAATCAACGAAAAAAACAAATCAGCAATTCAGTTGCGTCAAACGTTAATGTAAAATTATACCCTAATCCAAATAAAGGTTTAATGCAATTAGATTATGATTTAGGAAATAGCCAGCACGCCACTATAAAATTATATGATATAAATGGTAAATTAATCAGTTCATATAAATTAGATAGCAATAAGGGAATCTTACAAATGAATGAGCAAAATTTAAACAATGGTATTTATTTTTATCATATCTTAGTAGGAGAGAAAACTATTAAAACAGATAAAGTTGTTATCATTAAATAATATCTATTTAAAAGTAATAAGGCTTACAGCCTTATTACTTTTATTTAAAAGTAGTTTATTATTAAACAGTCAAAATTTAATTAACAATGGCAACTTTGAAAGCTATTCGGTTAGTACATATGGCTGTGCTTATAATTTTTCAATGGTAACCGTTTGGCAACAAATAAATTCACCCGATCATTTCACTACTTTATGTACACTTAGTAATTATGGTGTTCCAAATAATGATTTCGGCTCCTTATTTCCAAAAAATGGCAACGCTTATATTGGTATAAGTTGTTATAATTTTGGTATTGAAGGAAAAGAATATATCTATCAACAACTAACAAATCCACTTATTTTAGGTAAATCTTATTACACAAGTTTTTTTCTTTCAAAATCTGATAGAGCAAGAATTGCCACAGAAAAAATTGGAGCATACTTTTCTGTTTCTCAACCAACAGTTGCATCTTCTATGGATGCATTTCTTGCAACACCACAAGTAGAAAATCACTCAGGTTTTTTAACAGATACAGTTAATTGGGTTAAAATTGAAGGCTATTTTACAGCACAGGGAGGGGAGCAATATATAACTATTGGTAATTTTAACAGCAATGCAGATACAGATACTTTACATACAGGAACAACTAATCCTTTTTTTATGGATGCAGGCACAGCTTATTACTACATAGATAGCGTAAGTTTATATGATAGCTTGGATTATGCTCTAATTACTAATATTAAAAAAATGGAGGATAATTTTAAAGTAAATCTATATCCTAATCCTACCACAAGTAAATTAAAATTATCAATTCAAAATTTAAAAAATGAGCAGTTGGGTATAAAAATAACAGATGTATTGGGTAGGGAAGTAAAAACTTTAGAATACGAAGAAGAAATTGATTTATCAGATTTAGAAAATGGTATTTATTTTTTATCGCTTTATCAAAACAAGCAAGTGCTAACTACCAAAAAAATTATTAAACAATAACAAAAAAATGGGTAGTAAAGATAATACCAAAAGCATTGATGCAACGCAAACGCTTAATGAGTTTTATAATGATAATCAAAATTCAAATTACCAAACCATCATAAACATTAATGATGCCTTTGCTAATGCCGATTATCAAACCGCACAAACTATTAATAGTAACTTAACATCTAATAACTTAATTGAAGCCTACCAAAAACGCGTGAACGAATTATTGATTAAATACATTAGCTATCAGGCTCAACCTATTGATACGAATGCAGCACCATTTACTAATAAAGCGCCCGTATTAGATGCTACTGAACTAGCCGATTTATATACGATTGCCAATAGCTGTTTTGATAAATATGGACATGTGATTACACAAGCCAGAGTGCTAATGAATAATGTGAGCAATACATTGATTGAATTTGAAGAAAACTGTACACCTGAATTTAATCAACGCAAAGCAGTTACAAAAAGCAATAAATTATCAAGTACTGTTTGGACAGTAATTTATCCTAATCCTAATAATGGAGATATGCGTTTAGATTATAAGTTAGGTGGTTATGCAAAAGCTGAATTTAAGCTATTTGATGTTACTGGTAAATTAGTATCTAAATATGATATTGTAAGTAATGAGGGTAGTATAGATATTAATGAGCAAAATTTAAACAATGGTGTTTATTTTTATCGTATCTTAGTAGAAGAAAAAACTATTAAAATTGATAAAATTGTTATTATTAAATAAATATATAAAAATAATATTCTATCACAGAATTTAATTCAAAATGGAAATTTTGAAAACTATACGGAAGATGTAGGTACTTCTCATTGCGTTACTAATTTTTCATCTATGTTTAATTGGCAACAAATAATTTCTCCTGACATTTTTGTAAAATCATGTACCTTTGTCAATCATTATGGAGTTCCTAGCAATACTTTTGGTTTTTCATATCCTAAAAATGGTAATGCATATATTGGATTGGGTCTTCTAAATTTGCCATACGAAACAAAAGAATATATTTACCAACAATTAACAGTACCCTTAATTACTGGTAAGTCATATTACACGAGTTTTTTTGTTTCAAAAGCTGATAGAACTGTGTATTCTATAAAGAATATTGGTGCTAATTTTTCTGTAACTCAACCTACGCTTGTTTCAATTCAATTTATATCTTCAAATCCTCAGATTCAAAATCAATCAGGTTTTCTGACAGATACAATTGGATGGACAAAAATAGAAGGCTATTTTACTGCACAGGGAGGGGAGCAATATATAACTATAGGTAACTTTAATTCAAACGCTAATACGGATACTATAAATTCTGGAACTAACAATCCAATTCCATTTGATAATGGCACAGCTTACTATTACGTAGATAGCGTAAGTTTATATGATAGCTTGGATTATGCTCTAATTACTAATATTAAAAAAATGGAGGATATGGTTAATGTAAAATTATATCCTAATCCTACCACAAGTAAATTAAAATTATCAATTCAAAATTTAAAAAATGAGCAGTTGAGTATAAAAATAACAGATGTATTGGGCAGGGAAATAAAAACTTTAGAATACGAAGAAGAAATTGATTTATCAGATTTAGAAAATGGTATTTATTTTTTATCGTTTTATCAAAACAAGCAAGTGCTAACTACCAAAAAAATTATTAAACAATAACAAAAAAATGGGTAGTGAAGATAATAGCAAATGTAATAAAACATAATGCAAAGAAATGTTGGTTCGTATTAAAATTACTAATGAATAATCGGGGTTCAATCCTAAATTTTAGTAAATTAGGGCTGTGAAACGATTAAAATCGATACCTTTTAATAAACCTTACTTAACTGGTAAAGAAACCAAATACATTTCTCAGGCAGTAAAATCTGGTAAAATTTCGGGTGATGGTCTGTTTACTAAACGATGCCAGCAGTTTTTAGAAGAAAGGTATGGCTTTAAAAAAGTATTACTAACCACATCTTGCACCACAGCCCTAGAGATGGCGGCTATACTTATTGATACCAAATTAGGTGATGAAATCATTATGCCTTCATTTACTTTTGTATCTACCGCCAATGCGTTTGTATTAAGAGGTGCTAAAATTGTATTTGCAGATAGCGACCCATTAAATCCCAATATTCATATTAACAGCATTGAGTCGTTAATTACCAATAAAACAAAAGCCATTGTAGTAGTGCATTACTCTGGTATTGCCTGCAACATGGATGCCATTATGCGCATTGCCCACAAGCATCATTTAGTGGTTATTGAAGATGCCGCGCAGGCTATTGATAATTATTACATCAACTCTAATGGAAACAAACAAGCACTGGGTTCCATAGGTCATCTTGCTACTTTTTCTTTTCACGAAACCAAAAATATTAGTTCGGGCGAGGGCGGTATGTTAGTTATCAATGACGAGCGATACATTACACGTTCGGAAATTATTTGGGAAAAAGGCACTAATCGTTCGGCATTTTTTAGAGGCGAGATTAGTCAATATGGTTGGGTAGATATTGGTTCGTCTTTTTTGCCCTCCGAAATTATTGCAGCCTACTTATGGGCTCAGTTAGAAAACATAGATGCTATACAACGCAAGAGACTTGAAATTTGGGAAAAGTACTACCACGAACTTTTAATTCTTGAAAAGAAAGGAATAGCCAGCCTACCAAGGGTTCCAGCCTACTCTACTAACAATGCCCACATTTTTTATTTGGTGTTTAAGTCGCGGGTGTTACGAGAAAAATATATTCAACACCTTAAGCAACACCAAATTCAAGCTGTATTTCATTATCAAAGTTTACACAAAAGCAGCTATTATCAAACCCATTACACTGGTCCATCACTCCCTATGAGCGATCGGTATTCTGATACGCTTCTTCGGCTACCTATGTTTTACGAGTTAAGTGCAAGAGATGTCCAATTTATTATTGACACTATTAAAAAATTGGATTAAGTTGCTAATACAAAATAAAACTAGAATTTGGCATTAGTTATTTATTCTAATAAATTTTTTAATAAATACTTTATCATTAATCATTACCTTAATGATATACGAACCTCTTGCTAATGAAGAGGTAGGCAAGGTTATAAAATTAAGTCCTTGTAAGCCATTATAGGTTGTTTCTGGCATTTGTATTTGACCCATAGCGTTATAAATGGCCATAGTAAATTCCATATCTTTAGTTAAGATGATGGGCAGGGTAATATCTCCGTCGGTAGGGTTTGGTAAAGGATTTTCTACCGACGTATTATCGTAATTTAATGAGTTGCACAAGTCGTTATTTAAAAGATTTTCGTCATGTATGGTATTTACCGATTCAATATGCACACAGGTAATATTATTTTGATCGCTTAGTTTACTAGCACTTTTGGCGGTAAAGGTATAAGTGTAAAATGAGTTTGGATTTATACTTCCATTCCAAGTTTCTTTATTATTACCCGCATCATTGGTTTGGTAATGAATATCGAAGGTAGTAACAGGCACCGAACCATAATTAGCTAAATCGGCTATTACCGAAATAAATCCTGCATTGTCTTTTGAGGTTTTAACAGACATAACTGCTAAATCCAAATAACGCTTTGCAACATTCATGAGTTTGGTTTTATTACCCTCACAGCCATTTTCATCTATTAAGTTTAGCATTACGGTATAAGTTCCGGGCAGTGTAAACGTAGTTACAGGCGATGAAACGGTGGAAGTCATTATAGATGAAATGTTCCAATTATAACTATTGGCGTTATTAATAGTAGCACTAAATGTAACTGGCGTATCTAAATAATAATAACTTGCTGGGTTAGTAATAAAATCAACATTAGGCAAGTCATATACTGTTAATGCTTGAGAGGCGGAATCGGCACAACCAAAACTATTAACAGTAGTAAGCAGTACGGTGTAAGTTGCAGGACTAGAGATTGACAATGTAGGTGTTTGCCCTGTAGAAAAAGAAGTACCATTTAATCGCCAATTAGAACTTGAAAGCACCCCACTTTGCGCTATGGTTGTATTAGCAATTTGAATGGTGTCTTTAGCACAAAAAGCACTTGCCGAAAAACTCACCAAAGGTGGTAAGTACACATTAATTAACTTAGTAATAGACGATGTGCAACCATTACCGCCATCTACATCTAACTTTACCGGATACACACCCGAATTAGTATATAACTTTGTAGGGTTAGGTACATTAGATGAGCTATTACCAAAATCCCATAAATAGGTAGCGCCACTTGGCGCAATACTGGCACTTTGAAATAAGGTTGGCGAATTGGTACAGGCTTTTAAGGTAGTAAAATCAGCCTTCACTTCGGCTTTTACAGATACCACCTTGTAAATAGAATCTTTACAGCCAGCGTTATTGGTAGCTAATAACTTAACCGTATAGTTTTGATTATTGCTATACAGATGCTTTGGGGAAACCGCATTAGAAGTTCCTAAATCGCCAAAATTCCAATTATACGCACTCATTGAATAACCAGGCAAATTAGAACTTTGATTTTGAAACAAAACCGAATCATTTTGGCAAGCCACTGCTGGAATTGCAAAACTAGCCGTTGGCACGGGCGCTACATGAATGGTTTTAATAAATTGCTGTTTACACCCTACATTGGTTTCTACAATTAACGACACCGAATAAAGGCCCGTATCGGCATAAGTATAAAAGGTATTTTGAAGATGAGAGGTATCCGCTAGTGTAGAGTTATCGCCATAATTCCAATACCAAGAAGTAATGGTATTGCCACTAGGTGGCGAAGAATTATCATTAAAATTCACCACCTGATTTTTACAGGAAACCGTATTATTAAAATCGGCTGTTGGCGCTTGTCCAATAATATTTACCTGAATGGTGTCTTTAGCCACACAATTATTAGTATTAGTAACCACTACCGAATATTGCCCTGTATTAGTAACTGTGATAGCCGAAGTAGTAGCGCCAGTACTCCATGAATACGAATTAACGGCTGTTGTAGGCGTAACCAAAGCAATTGAATTCCCCGCACATAAATTGGTATCTGGGCCGAGGGAGGCGGAACTTGAAAAGGTATCCTCTGTAATTGATATAGAATTTGTGGAGATGAAACAACCTAGAGTATCCGTTATTTGTAAAGAATAAGACCCTGCAGAATATATTTTTATAAGCGAATCAGTTGAATTATCCTGCCACTGAAAAGCAAAAAGTGACTTAGACAAACCAGTGTTCCAAACTATTGTATCATTAGTACAAAATTCATTTTGGGAAGGTAAATTGATAGTTGGAAAGGTTACTAAAATTGTATCGCTTGACACTCTTCCAAAAATATCAGTTGCTCGTACCCAATATTTACCAGTTTGATTTACAGTAATTGAAGAAGTAGTAGCTCCAGTTGACCATATGTAATTCGAATAATATTCTTTTTTATTAGGTAAAATAATAGTATCACAGAAATTAGAGGTAATTACAATATCATTTGGTAAAACAATACTTGGAGCATATTTATCTATTAAATATGTCTCTATGATTATTCTTTCATTAGTTGTTAGCTTTCTATCATATATTATGATTTCATAAATATTTTTATTTCCAAAATACTGACTAATGATTGAAGAACCAATGGAAATTATATTACTTTGAGTTTGAGAATTTGAGGTAATTCTATATGCTTGAGGAAAACTATTAGAATTTAAAAAAAAGAAAGTTGTATCAATATTACGAAGCATAGTATATATAAAAACAGAATTATCAGGAATATATGTGAAATTACCATAAGGATTATTTGATTCGATAAAACCTCCTCCAACTTCTTGTGCAGTTAAATTCCTACCAATCCAAAAACCATTAGCAAAATCATGATCAATTATGCGACCATATAAAGCATCTAAATTTGATTGAGAAGCAATTACAAAAACTGAGGCATTAGCAAATGTAAAGGTATTGGTAGATTGTAAGCATTGATTCCCATTAAAATGAATGAAAGGAATACTATCATTATCTATATATGGTTGCATACCAGCATTTAATTGTTCAAACACAAAATTATTCCCACTCACATCATTCCATTGAGATACATTATTTAATGAAGATGTAATAGCAGAATCTGCCCTCAACCACACTTTTAAATTTGATATTTGATTAGGTTTAACCTGCCCTAAAAGAAAATATTTTGAAAATAACAGAAAAACGAATATCTTATATTTATTATCCAAATCAACACTTAATTTCGATAAATTTAATTAAATTATTCCAAATTTAATCATTTGCTGTTATTTAATAAAATCTTTAAATTGCACATTTATTAGGAGATATGTATTTTGAAATCAAACCACGTGAAAAGTTTAATATTGGACTTAAAGAATTATTACATTATTCAGAACTATTATATTATTTTATTTGGAGAGATATTAAAGTTAAATATAAACAAACGGTTTTAGGTTTCTTATGGGCATTTATACAGCCCTTAGTAATGACTTTTTTGTTTACATTTTTTATTGGTAATATTGTAACTCAACAAACTCAATTAACAATTAAATATCCCGTATTTGCGTTTAGTGGGTATTTACTATGGGGTATATTTAGCAACGGGATGTCGAATGCTGCTAATAGTATGGTTTCTAATTCCAACATTATAAAAAAAATCTATTTTCCTCGCCTAATCATTCCAATAGCTTCTGTTTTTGTTTCTCTTATTGATTTTTTCATTTCAAGTTTTATTTTAATTTTCTTCATCTATTTTTATAACGCTAGTGTTAGTATATACATATTACTCTTCCTCCCTTTAAGCCTATTAATTACTTGTTTAACTACAATGGGATGTGGAACTATGCTTGCCGCATTAAATGTAAAATATAGAGACATAAAATATGTTATACCTTTTTTAATTCAGGGGTTATTTTTTATTTCACCTATCATGTATCCAATATCAATATCTAAGAATTTTTTTGTTCAAATGATATTAAAACTAAACCCACTAACAGGTGCTTTGGAGTTAATGAGAGGTTCTTTTAATGGCTACATTATTGATTACAGTATGGTTCTGATGAGCTTTCTTACTTCTACATTAATTTTTATATTAGGTATAATTTATTTTAAAAGTACAGAAGAATATTTTGCTGATTTAGCGTAGTAATAAGCTTATTTTATTACAATGAAACCAATAATTGAAGTTCAAAATATAAGCAAGAAGTTTATAATTAATCATGAACGCCAAGAATATCTAAGTTTTAGAGATTCAATTGCAAACCTATTTAAACCATCTAAAAAACAAGAAGAGTTTTACGCCTTAAATAATGTGTCTTTTAATGTTGAAAAGGGAGACACATTTGGTATTATTGGCAAAAACGGCGCAGGAAAATCAACTTTATTAAAAATCCTTTCTAAAATTACACCTCCAACCAAAGGAAAAGTAATTGGAAGAGGGAGGGTTGCTAGTTTATTAGAAGTTGGTACAGGTTTTCATCCTGAACTTACTGGGCGTGAAAACATTTTTATGAATGGCTCTATTTTAGGAATGAAGAAATCTGAAATATTAAAAAACTTTGATGCCATAGTGGATTTCTCTGGTGTTGAGAAATTTATTGATACACCCTTAAAAAGATACAGTAGTGGAATGCAATTAAGGCTCGCATTTGCAGTGGCTGCTTTTTTAGAGAACGAAGTTTTAGTTATTGATGAAGTTTTAGCAGTAGGTGATGCTGAATTTCAAAGAAAATGTATTGGCAAAATGGGTGATATAAGCTACAACGAAGGGCGTACATTATTATTTGTAAGTCATAATATAGCAGCACTTAAAACTTTATGTAAAAATGGCATATTATTATCAAATGGAACTTTAACTGCTATTGGAAACATACATCAAGTTATATCTAAATACCAAGGCAGTAATATATCATTCAATAATCAAATAATAAATTTTGAAGACAATATTGGCAATAAACATATTAAACCAATATCTATATCAGTAAAACCTATAAATGGCGATACGTTATCCATAAGTTCTGGAATTTGTTTTGAACTTCGATTTTATAATTACTCCGAAAACTCTAATATTGATTCGACATGGGAGCTTGTAAATGATGATGAAACAATTATTTTTCATCAAGGCGCATTAATCACACAAAATAACGATTCTAAAAAAGGCATTTATATAGTTAAATTCAACTTTCCACCATATACTCTTAACTCCAATAGATATTATATTAACCTTATATTTGGTAAAAATCAAAGAGAATTACTTTATAAGCAAGACAGAATCTATCATTTCGAAATTATTAATGACGAAGCTTTGGGTTCAAATATGGAAAATTTGCCAGGAGTTTTAAGGCCAAAAATCGATTTTAATGTTGCTTATGAATAAAGCTATTCCACATATTATAAAATTTCCAAAAATTGGAGATAACACCCTTGGATATATTACCAAAGCCGAAAACTCTGAATTACCTTTTCAAATTAAAAGAGTATATTGGACTTATCACACTCCAAAGGATGTAATAAGAGGGCATCATTCTCATAAACAACTCCAACAAATTATTATAGCCACAAGTGGTACAATTATAATAGAAATAGAAAACATTTTAGGATATAAACAAGAATTTATCTTGGATTCACCTGATATAGCGCTTTATATACCACCAAATCATTGGAGAAAAATAAAGTTCTATGAAAACACTGTTCTATTGTGTTTAGCATCTGAAGAATATGACGAGAAAGATTACATAAGAGATTATACTGAATTTAAAAAATTAGATGAATAATAATATCCATAACACCTGTATCATTGAAGGGAATGTTACTATTGGGGAAGGTAATATTATCCTTCCAAACACCATTATATATGGGCCAACTGAGATTGGAAATAATAATATTATAGGACCTAATGTGGTTATTGGAACACCTGGGCAAGATACTAGAAACCCTAGATACGACTCTAGTAATCGTTTTATAAAAATTGGAGATAACAACATCATACGAGAATTTACAGCAATTCAAAAGCCTTGTTATAAAGACATTACAGAGATTAAAAACAATGTTTATATAATGCAAAGTGTCCACATACCTCATGACGCAATTATAGAAGATGATGTTGTGATTACACCAATGTGTGTACTTGCTGGTATAACAAGAGTTATGAAAGGAGCGAATTTAGCTATGGGTTCAACGGTTAAGCAACATTGTATTATTGGTTCATATTCTATAGTTGCAACTGGTGCATCTGTTCTAAAAAATATTAAACCATTTAGCAAGTTCATCCCTGGTAAAGCACTAAAACCAAATGATTATGCTTTAAAAAAATTCGGATTAGAAAGATATACAGATGAGATTCATAAATACATCTTAGAGAATAAACTACCTACAAGTGAAGAATTATTAAAAATAATTCATGATTTTCAAACGTACCATGAATTATCAAATCAAGAACTTTATACTTTTTGACATGAAAATCCCTTTCGTCTCATTTAACCAAACCAATTCAATTATTAGAAAAGAAATCTTAAAATCTTTTGAAGAATTCTTTGATAGTAATTACTATATATTAGGAAACAATGTAACAAAATTTGAAAATGCGTATTCGCAATTTAATCAAACAAAATATTGTGTAGGAGTAAGCAACGGATTAGATGCACTTCATTTAGCATTAAAAACCCTTGAAATTGGCCATAACGACGAAGTGATTGTTCCAGCTAATACCTATATTGCCTCAGTATTAGCTATATCTTATGTTGGAGCCACTCCGGTTTTTGTAGAACCAAGAATAGACACATATAATATTAATCCTAATTTAATTGAAGATAAGATAACAAAGAAAACTAAAGCTATTATGCCAGTTCATCTATATGGACAAGCTTGTGAAATGGAAGCAATTATGCAAATTGCAAAAAAACATAACTTATATGTTATTGAAGATAATGCACAGTCTCAAGGCTCATCTTTTAAAGGTAAATTAACCGGTAGTTGGGGAAATATTAATGGCACTAGTTTTTACCCTGGTAAAAACCTGGGAGCGCTTGGCGATGCTGGGGCCATTACAACAAACAACGATAAACTTGCTGAAAAAGTTAGAATGTTAAGGAATTATGGTTCTAAAGAGAAATATTACAATGAATTAGTTGGATTTAATATGAGATTAGATGAATGTCAGGCATCATTTCTCAACATCAAACTCAAATATCTAAATCAATGGAATAATGAAAGAAAAACAATAGCTTCGTGGTATCTTGAATACTTAAAAGACTTAGACACAATTGAACTACCTAAGTGTATTGAAGGGGCTGACCATATTTACCATTTGTTTGTTATAAAAAGTAAAAATCGAGATTACTTACAAAGTCATTTAACTCAAGAAGGTATTACAACCTTGATACACTATCCCGTTCCGCCACATCTGCAAACTGCCTATCAACACCTTGGTTTAAAGAAAGGCGATTTACCAATTACTGAATCAATAGCATCCGAACTACTAAGTTTGCCGATTTATCCTGGATTAACACAAAGTGAAGTTGAATATGTTTGTGAAATGATAAAGCTATTTTTTTAAATATTGAATAGTAAGTTCATGTCTGAAAAAAAACTTCCTCTTATATCTATAGGTGTTGCTTCATTTAACAACTCAAAATATATCTTAGATACATTATTAAGTATTGCATCTCAAACATATCAGCATATTGAACTAATTATTGTTGATGATAATTCTAATGATAATTCAGTTGATATAATTAATAATTTTTTAAAAACTATTACAATCCCTTTTAAATTTCATATAAACGAAAAGAATACTGGGGTAGTTTCTGTGTGTAACAAATTATTAAGTTTAGTAACAGGAGAGTATTATACATTAATAGGGAGTGACGATATAATGACTTATAATAGAATAGAACTCCAAATAAGTAGAATGTTAGAGTTAGATGCCGATATGTCATTCGGTGATATTCATTGGATAGATGAGAATAGAAATATAATTAACAAAAATATACTTAAAAACAAACTACCTAATAACCTTACTTATATCGAATTAACATACAATGAACTTATTGAATACAATTTTATAACTGCACCAAGTGTAATGCTAAAAACAGAGGTTGTTAAAAACATAAATGGCTATAACGAATCATATATCATTGAA